>JACPZS010000044.1 GCA_016195385.1 Verrucomicrobiota bacterium | reverse complement strand
GACATGCTTGGCTTAAGAACCAGCAGCAATGCGACTACCAGCTTAACCTGCAAAACTGCAAATATCATTTTATCTGGAGAATGACGGGCACCGTTGTTGGTGGTGCTGTTGCGCTGGGAATCTTCGGCGGCGGGGTGTGGCTAGTGAAAAATGGTGCATCGGCAGTCGGAACCGCCACAATGATAATCGCGGTCGGCGGACTTATCGGCACTGCGATTTACGGCCACCGCATCGCATCTCAGACTCAGAAAAAGGAAGACGATAATCGAACTCCGATTTCAAATTAGTCATCACTCAAGAGTTGCTGGCGCACTTCCCCCTGTTCATATCCGAGGCAAACGGGGACTAAACCTACTACCCGATCAGCCCGCGCCCATGCCCAGCAGGAACATGATATTGCTCGGCGTCTTTTTGAGCTTGTTGAGCATCAGTTCCATCGCCTCCACCGGCGGCACGCCGGTGAGCGCGCGGCGCAGGATGACGACTTTGTTGTATTCGTCGGGATGGTAGAGCAACTCTTCTTTGCGCGTGCCGGACAGCTCGATGTTGATCGAAGGAAAAATCCGGCGATCCACCAAGTGCCGGTCGAGATGAACTTCCATGTTGCCGGTGCCTTTGAATTCTTCGAAGATGACTTCATCCATGCGGCTGCCCGTATCGACGAGCGCCGTGGCCATGATGGTGAGCGATCCGCCTTCCTCAATGTTGCGGGCCGCGCCAAAAAACCGTTTGGGTTTATGCAAAGCGTTCGCATCGACACCGCCCGAGAGAATTTTTCCGGAGTGCGGCTGCACCGTATTGTAGGCGCGCGCGAGGCGGGTGATGGAGTCCAGCAGAATGACCACATCTTTTTTGTGCTCGACCATGCGGCGGGCTTTTTCGATGACCATCTCGGCCACCTGCACGTGTCGCTCCGGCGGTTCATCGAACGTGGAACTGATTACCTCGGCCGGTTTGCACGAGCGCTCCATGTCGGTGACTTCTTCCGGACGCTCGTCGATGAGCAGGATGAACAAATACGACTCCGGGTTGTTCTTGATGATGGCGTTGGCGAGTTTTTGCAGCAGCACGGTTTTGCCGGTGCGGGGCGGAGCAACGATCAAGCCGCGCGTGCCTTTACCGATGGGACAGACCAGGTCGAGCACGCGCGTCGAAAGTTCATCGGCGGCCGTCTCCAGAATAAAACGCTTGTTGGGAAACAGCGGCGTAAGATTGTCGAAGTGGGTTTTGTCCTTCGCCTTGTCCGGATCTTCCTTGTCCACCGCCTCGACTTTGAGCAGCGCGAAAAAGCGCTCCTTGTCTTTGGGCGGGCGGATCTGGCCGGCGACGAGATCGCCGGTCTGCAGATCAAACCGGCGGATCTGCGAGGGCGAAACGTAAATGTCCTCCGGGCACGGCAGGTAATTGAAACTCTGCGAACGCAGGAAGCCAAACCCTTCGCTGAGAATTTCCAGCACGCCTTCCGCGAACAGAATCCCGCTGCGCTCGGCGTTCTTCTGCAGAATTTTGAAAATGACTTCATGCTTCTTCATCGTGCCGAAGTTCTCGATGCCGAGATCCTTCGCCATCGTGTTCAATTCCGTGATCGCCATCGCCTGCAGCTTGCGGATATCGACGGTGTTTTCCGCGTTCAGGTTGGTGGGCGCGAGCTTGTCGGCGGCGATTTCATCCGCAACGTCCAAGCGGACCTTGGCCGAAGGCTGGTTGGCGGCGATGCCGGTTTTGTTGCCGCGGTGTTTGCCCTTCTTCCCGCCGCGGTGGGGTTGCGCTTGCTGCGACCGGTGCCGGTGCGAGCCGTGAGCCGCCGGAGCGGGCGTGACCGGCGCATTCATTTCCGGCGCTCCATCGGCTGGCGGCGCGGGCATGTCCTCTACCGCGGCTGGGCGCAGATTATTTTCGGGTGGAGCCGACGGGCGTTCCTCTGGCGGCGCGGGTGGCACCGCAGTTTCAACCGCCGTGGCATCGTCTGTCTGCGGCGGACGGGGCGATCTCTTCGATGGTCGTGCCATAACTCAATAAATGTTCAAATCGGAATTTGTTTCGTGGATAAAATTGCAGTGTGGCACCGGGCGACAGGCAACGGCGATTGGACTTACCAACTCCAAACCGTGTTCAATCCAGTACCGTGTTGACCGGGGAACGGGCCAACCGTTATCCAAGCCGTTTAGTACGGCAAGGGAAATTTTGCGGTCAACGCGCGCACCCGTTCGCGCACTTGATGAGCGGCTTCCGGATTTTTCAAGTCCATCAGCACCTCGCTGATCATGTCGGCGATGGCGGCCATCTCCGGCTCCTTCATCCCGCGCGTGGTCACGGCCGGCGTGCCGAGACGTACGCCGCTGGCTTGGAAGGGCGAACGAGTCTCGAAGGGAATCGTGTTCTTGTTCACGGTGATCCCGGCTTCGTCCAGCGCGATCTGGCAATCCTTGCCCGTCAATCCGCGCGCGCCGACATCGACCAGCATCAGGTGATTGTCCGTGCCGCCGCTGACGAGCCGGTAGCCGTTGCGCTTCATGCCTTCGGCAAGCGCGCGCGCGTTGGCGATGATCTGCTGCTGATATTCGCGGAAACCGGCCTGCAGCGCTTCGTGGAAACACACGGCCTTGGCCGCGATCATGTGCATGAGCGGGCCACCCTGGATGCCTGGAAAAACTTGCGAATCAATCTCCTTCGCGTACTTCGCCTTGCACAAAACCAAACCGCCGCGCGGCCCGCGCAAGGTTTTGTGCGTCGTCGTCGTCACAAAATCCGCGTGTTCGATCGGGCTGGGGTGCAGTCCCGCCGCGACGAGGCCGGCGATGTGCGCGATGTCCGCCAGCAGCAACGCGCCAACCGCGCGCGCGATCTCGCCCAGCCGCGCAAAGTCGATCACGCGCGGATACGCGCTCGCGCCCACGGTGATCATTTTCGGCCGCTGTTCGCCGGCGACCTGCGCGAGTCGATCGTAGTCGATCAGTTCGTCGTCCTTTCTCACTCCGTAATGAATCACTTCAAAAAATTTGCCGGAAAAATTTGCCTTGTTGCCATGCGTCAAATGCCCGCCGTGGCTCAGATCCATCGTGAGGATTTTGTCACCGGGTTTGAGAAAGGCGAAATAGACCGCCATGTTCGCGCCGCTGCCGGAATGCGGCTGGACGTTGGCGTGCTCGGCCCCGAACAGTTTCTTCGCGCGCTCGATGGCAAGGAGCTCCACGGTGTCCACGTTTTCGCAGCCGCCATACCAGCGCTTGGCGGGATAGCCCTCGGCGTATTTGTTCGTGAGCACCGAGCCTTGCGCCTCCATCACCGCCGGGCTGGTGAAATTTTCGCTGGCGATCAGTTCGATGTTTTCCTGCTGGCGCTGGCGTTCGCGGCGGATGGCGTGGGCGATGTCGCGATCGACGTTGGCCAGGCGCAGTTCAATCGGCGTCGCGCTGTTCTCGAATTTGCCCACGCGCCGCTCGTGGCGACCGCCTTCAAATTTTGCGTTTAGAAAAGCATCGACGATTTTCCGCGCTCGCTCGGCGTCCACGACTTTCTGGCCGAGACAAAGCACATTCGCGTCATTGTGCTGCCGGGCGAGCGTCGCCATCTCTTCCGTGAACACGAGCGCGGCGCGGATGCCGGGCACTTTGTTCGCGGCGATGCTCATGCCGATGCCCGTGTTGCACACAAGCAAGCCAAACTGGCTCTGCCGCCCCGTGACGCTTTGCGCGACGGCCTGCGCGAAATCGGGATAATCCGCCGAGTCCTTCGACGTCGTGCCGAGATCAGTCACGGCTAGCCCGCGCTGTTGCAGATGGGTTTTTAATGTTTCCTTGAGTTCAAATCCGGCGTGGTCGGAGCCAAGGGCTACGGCAGCGGAGGGAGCGGAGGTGTTTTTCACAATGGAAGGCGAAGCGGTCTGTTCAATAAATTTCAGGATGGAGGCAAGTCCCTGTTCGATTTGATCGCGGCAATTCAGGTAGATCTCGAGCGAACCGCCGATGGGATCGGTGATGTCTTTTTCGTAAAATTCCAGGGTGTCGTCAAACTCGCGCAGCAAAAAAGTTTTCTCGGCCGCGTCGGGATGCAGCATCATGATCTGATCCACGTGGCTGTGCGTCATGCCGAAGATGAAATCGGCCTGCTCCACCAATTCGCGGGTCAGCGCCCGGCTGCGCTGGCCCGAAATGTCGATGCCCAACTCCTTCACCGCCCGCACCGCGTGCAAGCTGGGCGGCTGGCCGTCGATGGCGCCAACCCCGGCCGAGAAAACCCGGTACTCACCGGAACCCTGGACCGTGTGGCGAAAAAGCCCCTCGGCCATTGGACTTCGGCAAATGTTTCCCGTGCAGACGAACAGGATGGTCTTCATGTCGGCGAGGAAGAAATTGGTGTGGACACAATGAATCGTCAACGGCGAAATCCGCACGCGAAAAAAACTTTCCTTCAACCGCTCGATCCGCTTGAATCCGCGCCACCATGAATATGAACTTTGCTTTTTTTACCGGCTGCGGCGGCCGTTGGACGCTGCTTTCCATCCTGGTTCTCGCGCTGACCGACGCCGGGCGCGCAAGCGCGGCGGAAAAATTGGCCGACGGTCTTTACGCCGAGTTCGACACGTCGAAGGGAAAAATCGTCACGCAGCTTGAATTTGAAAAGACGCCGCTGACCGTCGCCAACTTCGTCGGCCTCGCGGAGGGCACCAAGCATTACTCCAAGACGCCCGGCGAAGCGCCCAAGGCGCAGATGAAACCGTTCTACGATGGACTCGTATTTCATCGCGTTATCGCGGACTTCATGATCCAGGGCGGCTGCCCACTCGGCAATGGCACGGGAGGTCCAGGCTATCGCTTTCGTGATGAATTTGATCCCTCGCTCAAACACACTGGTCCCGGCATTCTCTCGATGGCCAATGCTGGCCCCGGCTCAAATGGCAGCCAGTTTTTCATCACGCACAAAGCCACGCCCTGGTTGGACGGCAAGCACTCCGTGTTTGGGCACGTCGTCCAAGGCCAAGAGGTCGTAAATCAAATCGCCAAAGGCGACACACTTAATTCGATCAAGATTGTCCGCGTTGGCGAGAAGGCGAAGGCGTTTAAGGGCGACCAGGCAGACTTCGAAAAATTCTCCGCTCCGAAGAAACCCTGATTTCGCTCAACGATCCCGGCGGCGGTCCTCGTGGCCGCCGCCTTTTTGTTTTCTGAACGACAGCGCTCCAGCGCTCCGTGTATGCCGATACCGTGAAATCAAACTTCCACTGGCTTTTATTCGAGGACGAACATCTCTTCGTCGCGAACAAGCCGGCTGGTCTGAACACGCACTCGCCCAGCCCATACGCCGGCGAAGGACTTTACGAATGGCTGCGGCATCGCGAGCCGCGCTGGGCGGACCTGGCGATACTTCATCGCCTCGACAAGGAAACTTCCGGCGTCATCGTTTTTGGAAAAACGGCCGTTGCGAATCGCTCGCTCACCGAACAATTCACGCAGCGCGCCGTTCGGAAAAAATACCTTCTGCTGACGGATCGCGCCGTTTCCCGCGCAAGTTTGGTCGTCAAATCGGCGCTTGTTCGCGCGGGCGAAAAATACCTGAGCCGTCCGCCGCACGCGGGGGGCGAAATGGCGGAGACGCGCTTTCGAGTGCTCGAATCATCGGCTGGCCGCACGCTCGTCGAGGCCGAACCGGCCACCGGCCGCACGCATCAAATCCGCGTTCACGCCGCGGCACACGGCTTTCCCATTTTGGGCGACACGCTGTACGGCGGCACCGCCGGACCGCGCGTTTGTTTGCACGCCGCGCAACTCACCTTCAAGCATCCCGTCACTGACGTGGCGATGAGCTTTGAAGCGCCGGTTGATTTTTCCGCCGACCCGCGTTTCGCGCTGCGTTCCTCGCTGATCGATGGTGAATCAACCAACGCCTTCCGCCTGATTCACGGCGCGGCGGACGGCTGGCCCGGCTGGCACGTCGATCGGCTCGGCGATTTTCTGCTCTCGGAAGGCGAGCGAACGCCGGGCGAGCCAGAGTTGAAACTGCTTTCAATCTGGCTCAAGAAATTTTCCCTCGCCGGCGTTTATCACAAAACCTGGAACCGCCGCGTGCGTGAAGCGCGCGTGGATTCGGCGTCACCGCAACTGCTGCTCGGTAATGCCGCGCCAGACGCGTTTCGCATTAGCGAAAACGGCGTGAACTTCGAACTGAGTTTTCGCGAAGGCTACTCGACCGGTTTGTTTTTGGATCAACGCGACAACCGGCGGCGGTTTCTCGTGAATCACGTCGCCGCTGAATTCCCGTTGTTTCTTGACGCCACTCAATCACGGCAAGTTTTGAACACTTTCGCGTACACTTGCGGTTTCTCAGTCTGCGCGGCCAAGGCCGGCGCGCGCGTCACGAGCCTCGACCTCTCGCGCAAGTATCTCGAATGGGGCAAACGCAACTTTGCGGCGAACAATCTTGATCCGAACGCGCACGATTTCATCTTCGGCGATGTGTTCGACTGGTTGCGACGGTTTGCGCGCCAACGGCGGCAATTCGACGCAGTGGTTCTTGATCCGCCCACGTTCTCGACTTCCAAAGCACACGGCGCGTTTCGAGTGGAAAAAGATTACGCCGAACTGGCCGAGTTGGCGCTGGCGGTGTTGCGCCCGGGCGGGGTTTTGTTCGCCAGCGCGAACTCAGCGAAGCTCGTGCCGCAAAAATTTATCGATGATCTTTCCACCGCAGTTACTCAAGCGGGCCGGCGAATTGTGCAATCGCACTACGTCCCGCAGCCGCCGGATTTTCCGGTTCATCGCGACGAGCCGGCTTACTTGAAAACAATTTGGCTGCGAATCGGCTGACGGCCGGTGGAGGAGCGTCGGAGTTGGCAGTAAAAAATTTGCGGCGAGGGAGAAACATCCACTCGCCGCAAGCGATTCGAATCGTGCGGAACTAGAGTCCGGTCTGGCGCGTGCTGCGTTCCTGCAGCCAAAGGACATCTTTGTTGCCGGGCGTGGACTGATTCAAGGCCCGATCCTGTTTCGAGAGCGGAGGTGTGGTGCGATCGTCGAGCCACTTCTTGTTTTCCGCGTGACCGTCGGCGAAGGAAAATTCACCGGCCCGATTGTGATAGCTGCCGGGGAAATCGACGATGTGCCAGAGAGCGGGTTGGTCGGCGTAGCCCGACATATCCACCCAGAAGCAACCGTCGTTGATGCTGTCCTCGCGTTCGTCGGTGAAAACCCAGGTGTGCGACGGGCCGGGATCGGTCATGTCCGTCTGTTTGAGATAAACCTTCCAGCCGGATTTGTTCTGCGGCACCCAATTTCCCGAATTCCCCCAGCCTTCACCGCCCACCCAGTTATTCATCGCCATGCTGCGAATGCGCGGCACGGTCTGGCCTTTGTTGTTGATACCGGTGCTGCGATCCGCTGGACACTTCCAAATCCCGGATGAATTCCCGGTGTAAGCCCAAAGCGGACTGTTCTTGTTGTATTTGTTCAAATCCCAATTGCCGTCATCTTTCGGGCTATTAGGGAAACGCTGATGCAATCATTGTCCAAGCCAGCAGGCAGGTGCGGTTTTTCATGAGTCGATTCTGCTAATTGACGTTTCCCGTTTTGGAAATCCTTTTACTCACCATCCGGTGAAAGATGCGCTTGTCTGAGCGAGTGGCGCAAAACACCAAGAGCGCAGCGCGATGTCTCTGCCCGTTCCAAATTTCAGCTTTCGATCAAAACGGGTTGCGCGTGAGCACCACGTTCGAATCTTTGCCGTCGAGCTGCTTGCGCACGGAGCGCGCACGTTCGGTGACGAAGCGTTTGAGTTGATGCGGCGGGCGGTTCTCATCGAACGGGTGGCCGTCGCGCGGGCCATCGATCCATTGGTCGGAAACGGTCTTCTCAAAGCGCGCGAGT
>JACPZS010000073.1 GCA_016195385.1 Verrucomicrobiota bacterium | reverse complement strand
GATGGTCGGCGGGGACACGCTGGTTCAGGTTGATGGTCGTCAGAAACTCCGGCTGGGCTTGAGGTTTTCCACGCATGGTTCTCTGACCCGTCCGTTTCGCCAGTGTTCAAATCTTCCGAGAGTATTTCAGCAAGCTGTTAGGTGAGTAGCATCGCCATAAATGAGTCGCCGCCCTTGGTTCAGTATCAAAATACCTTCTGGCTTCCTCTTGTTGACGCGGATCAGCGTCTCGAAGGGGGTCGATAACGGCGAGTTCCAGAACAGGCAGCGCATATAGTCCAACACTCTATCGGCTTCCCAATGTCGCGGAAGGATGTGAGGCCGCACGTCCTGAATAGGCGAATCTTTGCGATGCAAACTCCACTCGATGATCCAAGCGGCTGCCATTAGAGGTTCACTTCTTACTCAGGCTGTTGAAACAAATTTCCAGCCAGCGGCCGGTGTTGATGAAGCCGGTGCCCCAGTCTTTCCATTTCTCCGGCAGGCCATCGGCTTTGACTTGGTCGAACGTCTTCCCGGCGGCGATGGCTTTCTGCACGATGCCGGTGGTTTCAGCGAGCATCGCGTAAAAGCGCTTCAAATCCTCGGCGGTCGCCAGCGGGCCGTGGCCGGGGATGATCTTCGCGTCGGCGGGAATGAGCTTGAGCATTTCGCCCACGTTTCGCATGTAGCCCGCGACGTCGCCGCCGCTGTTCGCATCAATGAACGGAAATTTGCCCGCGAAGAACTGGTCGCCCAGGTGAACGACATTCGCGCCGGTGAAGAAGATCACGCTATCGCCATCGGTGTGGCCGGGTGGCAGGTGCATAACTTTGATTTCCTCGCCGTTGAAATGGACGGAAAGCGTGTCGTCGAACGTGATGACCGGCAGGGCTTCTCTTTTCGTGGCGTTGTCAGCGAGCAGGCGTTTGCGGACGTTCGTATGCGCGACGATGCTCGCGTCGCGGCCAAAGTGAGCGTTCCCGCCGGTGTGGTCGCCGTGCCAATGGGTGTTGAGCACGAACTTGAGTTTGCCGGGGTCGAGCTTCTGCAACGCGGCTTCAATCTTCGCGGCGAGCGGTGCGAATTGATCATCGACGATCAGGATGCCGTCCGCGCCCACGGACACGCCGATGTTCCCGCCCGCGCCTTCGAGCATATAGACATTTTTAGAAACTTGCGTGGCTTTGATTTCGACTTTGGCGAAATCTTGTTGTGCGCGCGCCGTTGTGCTCAGCGCGGCGATGAGAGTGACGAGGAGAAGTTGGATTTTCATGGGCGCGAAACTATCAGCGCCGGAGAACGCGGGCAAATGTCTTTCGCTCGGGACTCTTGCCACGAAACGATCCCGCCGCGTGTCGCCTCCGCGCGACACCGGAAGAATGATCGTAACCATTCGGTCGCAGTTGGCGTCACTGATTAAGTCACGCTCAATTAACCTTTCATCCATCATTATGAAAACGCTAACGACGAACCGCGCTTGCCTGGCCCTGCTGGCGCTTGGCCTCCTTCCTTTCACGAACTTTCCGGCGACGGCGGCGGATTATCATTCGTTGAAAGAAATCCTCGTTGGTGGCGCGGGCGGATACGATTACCTCACCGCGGATTCAGCCGCGCACCGGCTCTACGTCTCGCACGGCACCAAGGCGGTGGTGATCGACACCGACAAGAACGAAGTCGTTGGCGAAATCGCCGACACTCCCGGCATCCACGGCATCGCCATCGCGCCCGAGGCGAAGCGCGGGTTCACCAGCAACGGCCGCGAAGCCAAGACGAGCATCTTCGATCCGGAAACTTTGAAAACCATTTCCAAAGTGGACACGGGAGCGAATCCCGATGCGATTCTTTATGACCCGGGTCAACAGGAGATCTACACGTTCAATGGACGCGGCAATAGTGCGACGGTCATCGAAGCCAAGACCGGCAAGGTCGTCGCCACGGTTCCGCTGTCTGGCAAACCCGAAGCGGCCGTCGCCGATCCGAAAGCGGGACGCGTCTATTGCAACATCGAGAACAAAAACGAAATCGCCGTCATCGACACGAAGACGCATCAGGTCACGGCCACGTGGCCCATCGCGCCCGGCGAAGAAGCGTCCGGCATGGCGTTCGATGAGGCGCATCATCGGATTTTCATCGGCTGCCACAACAAGCTGATGGAGATGATCGACAGCACGAATGGCAAGATCGTCGCCTCGGTGCCGATTGGCGACGGCGTGGATGGCAACGCCTTTGACCCCGGCACGCAGCTTGCGTTCAGCTCCAATGGCGACGGCACCGTCACGATTGCGCATGAAGACGCCCCTGACAAACTCACCGTCGTGCAGACGCTCAAAACGCAGCGCGGCGCGCGGACGATTGCCCTCGATCCGAGGACGCACAACATCTACCTTGCGACGGGATCGGGAGAGTCCTTCAAAGTTTTGGTTTACGGCCGGTAAACGCCCAAGCTCCGCGCCCCGATTCCGGTTTCATTCACGAAGCGCGCGAAATGGTTCGCCCGGCGCGTTTCAAAAATTCAACCACACCAGCACAAGAGCCGGAGCAATCCGGCTCTTTTTGCTTTTCAATCGGCGCAATTTTTTTTGCGAAACCGAACCCACGGATGGATACGAATTAAAACCGTGTGAAGCCAAACGGGGCTAGCGCGAAACCACACCCGCGCGGCAGCATGCATGAAGCAACCAGCGTGCAAGTGATTGCGCTCGGCACCATCGAGCAACTCCAGAAATTGATCGAACTGGCGAGGAAGTAATCCAAGTGATGCAGTTGACGAATGAGCTTGCGACGGGATAATCCTGCTTTGACTCGCATCCGGCAAGCCAGACGGCCTGACGAGAGAGATTGGAATTTATGCGCGTGTTCATCTCTTCGACTTGTTACGACCTGATCGATCTTCGGGCCGAAGTGGAGTCTTTCTTCCAGCAAGCCGGTGTCACTCCGATTCTGAGCGATAGCCTCACTTCAGAATTTCAAGTCATGCCTGATCGTAATTCAGTCGAAACTTGCCTAGCAAATGTCCGGACTTCCGACGCTTTTATTATCATCCTTTCAAACAGGTATGGACCGAGCCTAGCCAACGCTGGCTTTGCAGACATTTCTGCCACTCACCTCGAATATCGTGAGGCAGTGCATCGCCAAATCCCGACTCGGATGTATGTCAGGGATCGGCTTGAGGCAGATTATAACATTTGGCGCAAGAACCATGCGAGTCATGACTTGCAGCTTGCATGGTGCAAAGATACGAAAGACAGGAAGCTGTTTGAACTTCTTGAGGAACATCGCCCGCTCGAGCAAGGGAAACAGCAAACTAACTGGTATTGGCTTTTTCGAGATTCCGTTGAACTCAAACAGCGGCTTGCCCTCGACTTCAAGGAAACCTTCACGCGCGTGGCCGCAGACAGGCTCTTTGGGGCGGGACGCCTGCCCCACTTAGAAGTGGGCGGCCGAATTACGGGGCGCGACAGTCAATGGATTCAAATGGAGATTCATGTTCGAAACATTGGGAAAGCTGTCGCCGTAACTCCAGAACTGCAGTTCGAGGATCGCACATACCAATTTTCCAGCTTAGCGGAGCAGGAAAAACCTACGTTTCACTGGCAATGTCTTGCCCCCCGAACAGGCAGCATTCTTAATCAAGCGGTTCCTACACGGCTAAACTATTCGACTCTTGAAGGCCATAAGTTTGTGGATGAGGGGAGCCTCACCATCTACTGCGAGCTTCGCACCCCGGAACATTTGATGGTTCGTTACGCGCTAAAAAAGCGTCAATACCTTGGATGTCATACTGAAATGCTATTGGCGTAAAAGATGAACAGTTGTCCGTTATCGGAAGGCAGCCTGACGCGTGCTTACTCCGGAAAGTGCTCCATCGTTCATTCTTTTTCGCGAAGAGTACCCACCCAATTAGGCCAACTCACCCAGCCCTTTTTTCCGTACACGCGCTGAGGGCTGAAAGGTATGTAGGCAGGCCGTTCGGGTGATTTCCCGTAAGCCCGCCAATCGTTGTATCCTCGCAGCTTCAAGCGGCGCACAAATGCCCGCGCTTTGAGGAATGGCCAGAACTTTCTATTCTGGTTTGCAATCCGCCCGCTGCCCAACCAATCCCCCCAACCGCTCCAACCAACTTCCGCATAAACCTGGTCTGGTTTATTGGGAATATCATCTGGCCTTTCTGATGCGTCACAATAGCGACTCCACTCATCTCTCGTGGATAGTTCGAGGGATCGCGCAAACCGCTTGGCTTCCTCAAACGGTCGCCACCCACCTCGAAAGTTTTTTGTTCCAAGCCAGTCGGCCCAACCTTTCCAACCGCGCTTCCCGTAGGAATTCTGAGGGTTCGATGGAATCGTGTTAGGCTTTTTCCCTGAACTACAGTACTGAAGCCACTCCGACTGAGCTTTGAATTGCAGCTTACGGGCGAAAGCTCGCGCTTGTTCAAACGGCCAGTAATTCTTTGCCAACTCTTGATCCGCTGGCCTTTCATGTCCCAAAAAGTCACCCCAACTTGTCCAGTGCTCTCTGTAAACCAGGTCCGGAGCTTTTGGAATGTCTGGCGGTAGAGAGCCAGAATCCGCGTGGCGGCCCCACTCCTTGTGGGAAGCCAAGCGGAGCGCTCTGACAAAGGCTCTTGTTTCATCGAATGGCCGCCACCCTCCGCGTCGGTTATCCGTTCCTAGCCAATCGGCGTATCCGGCCCAGCCTTTTCGCGCGTAAGTTCCGTTCGGTTTTGCGGGGATGTTCGGAGGCTTTTTGCCTGACTTGCAATACTCGCGCCATTCCGTCTGTGACTTTACCGGCAGACTCCGAGCAAACTCTCTTGCTTCCTCGAACGGAAGGAATTTTAGCTTGGCATTCGCAATCGTCCCAGTTCCCAGCCAGTCTCCCCAGTCAACCCACCCGGAATACTTGTATATCTGATTCGGTGCTGCCGGAATATCGACCGGGCGTGCATTTGTTTTGGAAATATATCTCCATTCCACTGAACTCCTGAGTCGTAATGATCGTGAAAAATTTCGGGCTTGCTCAAACGGTCGCCAACACAATCGGACCAATTTGCTCAGGCAAACCGTTGTGATCGTTTTCTGTAAAGCATCAAGACAAACTGAAGGCCCAACAATTTCTACTCTTTCGCGAAGTCGTGCGTCGTCAAATTCATTTGTTTGTTTGGACTCCGTCTGCATCTCGCTGACGATTTCGGCCAGCACTTCGTCTTGTTCTTGCAGGGATTGAAGCACGTCCCAGACATCATCGAACTCGGCGCGGGCAACGGCCTGTTCGATGGTTTCGCCAGCGGCTTGTTCGAGGTAAAGCGGCACGAGTACGTAGCCGGTGGTTTTTCCGGGCGCGCGGCGCATGGCGCGGCCGGTGGCTTGCACGATGTCCACGCGGCTGCGTCTCGGCGAAAGAAACGCGACCATATCGACGGCGGGAACATCCACGCCTTCGGTCAAACAACGGGCGTTGGACATGACGGCGCGCGCCGCCGCCCGGAAGTCGCGCATCTCGCGTTCACGGCGCGCGGTCGGCATCGTGCCGTTGACGTGAAAGGTTTGGAATTCATCGGTAGGGCCGCGTTGCCGCGCGGCCCACTTCTCTTGATCAGGGCGGCGCGGCAGCACCGCTCTACCGTCACCGTGGAGATGCGTCCCGATTCCTTCGTTGCCGTCGCTCACGAACGACGCGGCGGATTTCACGGTGCTATGAAAAGTGAAGACTTTCTTCACGCCGTATCTCCCGATGGCATCGCGCAGGGCAATCTGATTGGCGACTTGCCGCGCGCGAACGGGATCACCGTTCACCAACACTTCGCCATGACTCAACAGTTCGTTGGTCACCATTTCGGATGTGATGACCGAGATGACAACCTTGTAGCCGCAAATGATGCCGCGTCGCGCCGCTTCCGCGAACGTCAGGCGGAACGCCTGCGGGCCATAGACCTCCGGGCGGTCCATCGAGAAGACGAGTTGCGCATCGCCCTCCTTGTCTTTGCGGAGCGGATTGTAGTGGCGCGGCGTGGCGGTGAGGAACAGGCGTTTGCGAATGGGCAGGTTGACGTCTTCGAGAGCGAAGGCGTAGTTGCGGCCTTCGCGGCCGGCGGTCTTGTGCGCCTCGTCGAAGACGCCAAGGTCGAAGGTTTCGCCTTTCCGCAACGCTTCGCCCACGACGCGGGCGGATTGGTAGGTGGAGAAGACGACTTTGACTCCGGCGAACGGTGCGTCCAGAAATTCGCGGACACTCCGGCGGTCGGTCGTGACCTGGAAATCGAGGTCGGACTGCGGCGTGTCAATCGCATCGATGCCTTCCTTCACCGTCGCGTCGGAGCAGACGCACAGATAAGCGAGCGCGGGCAGGCTCGTCTCGTGCAGCCATTCGTGGAGCGTCTGGCGCAGGAGTGCGAGCGAAGGCAGGAGGACGAGGATTTTGAAATCTCCATTGCCGGGAGGGCGAAGCTCCGGACGAGCCGTGATCCTGCTTTCGGCAGAAGTAGAGTCACGGTTCGCGAGGACGCGTGCCCGCCCGGAGTTGGCGAGATGTTCCGCGATCCAGAGCGCGACGAGAGTTTTGCCCGAGCCGCACGCCATGATGGCAGAAACGCGGTCGTGAGTTACCAAGGCGGGAAGCAGCACATTCAACGCCTCGGTCTGGTGCGGTTGCGGCTGCTTCCTGGGCGCAGTGAAGGCGGCATCGGCCAGCCACGCCTCGATGGCGCGGAAGTCGTCTGCTTCCAGCCGGTCGAGGTCAGAACCACGAACGCAGAAGAAGCCCTGCCGGTCATTCATCATCGCCGGCAACTCATCGCAGTTGGTGAAAAGGGCGCGGCTGTGAATGCGTTCGCTGTCCGCGAGGCCCATGAACGTGGACAACTCGCGCCAGGTCAGCGCGGGCCGGCCGGTGCGAAACTTCACCTGATAGGCGTTGAAGTTTCCGAGCAGCGTCTGGAACACGCCGTCCACGCCGTAGTCCTGCGCCGCGAGGCCGAGCGTCTGAAGGATTTGCGTCGGAACGGAAGCAAGCGGCCAAACCGTCGCGGCATCATGCTTCCGCTGCGTCGCCAGATAAGCTTCCGCGAAAACCTCGAATGCATCGCCTTTGACTTTGTCATCAGCCAACGCGGTAATGCGCGTTTCGAGGGCTGAGAACTTGTCGAGGCCGGCAAACAGATTTTGCCGAGTGAACGCCGCCGCTTTGGGATGCCGGGCTTTGGGCATGGCGGAATGCTATCGGGCGGGATCGGAAGTTCAAGCCGGGCGATGTGGGGTACTCTGAACTGATTCACTACCGAAATCACTCCTGCGCCGCACGATAAAAGCGGATTGGCAGATTCGCTGCATCCACATCCTCGAAATCGAATTCGCCGCTCGCGGCGTTCGTTCGCAGCAGCGGTGTCCATGACTTGAAATCGACCGAGGCTTCAACGCGATGAGTCGCGCCCGGTTTGCCGATGATGTGAAAGTGAAAGCGCCCGTCCAGTGCTCGCAGTGCGCCGGTCAATTGCGCGGGCGTGTCGGGTGTCGAGAAATCCACGGTCAATTGCACGTGGCCCTTTGCGCCGTCCACGCCATCGACGACCACGTAGTAAGTCACCCCCAGTTGCGCCGCGAAGTCCACCGTGCTGTCGGCACCCTGGCTGTCGCAGGCCACGGGCACGAGATTCGTGACTTGCAGCGCACTGCCTTTTGGCAGGGTGTAAACCGCCAGCACGGTATCGAACGCGCTGCCGGATGTGCTCAACGTAAACTGGCCGGGCACATCGTTCGTCAGCGCGTACCACTGCGACGCGCCGCCGATGATGCCGCAGTGATTGGGTTCGCCGGCCTGGCGGGTCGCGTTTTGCGTGCTGAACAAATATCGTGCCGTGTAACCGCGTGAGAGCGAGAGACCGCCGGCGGGCCGGGGTTTGAATCCCTGCAATCCCACGGTCGCGCCGCTCAACGTTTCCACGTCCTCCAGTTTGTCTTCCGTCAGTGCGACCGGCGGCGGTGTGGCGGCTTGTTCGACGATGGTCACATCCAACCGCGCCGGTTCGCTTTCAATTGCGCCAGCGGCCAGCCGTACTTGCACGCTGTAGTTCCCGGCGGAATCCGGTTGGGCATTCGTGACGGTGTGGGTGTTTTTTGTCGCGCCGACGATGGGTTGCCCGTTGAACAGCCATTGGTATTGCAAGTTGGCGCCGCGTGCCGTGACGGAAAAAGTCGCGTTGGCGCCTTGCAGCACGGCTTGATCTTTGGGGCCGACGACAATTTCCGGCACAGGAGTCAAGCCTGTTGCGAGCCGCCAGCCCAGCACACAATCGCCTGTCGCGCCGGCGAAGCCATCGCAGACGATCTCGTACTCCGTGCCGGCGACGGTGTTGAAATTCACGAGGCTGCTCAAAAAACCGCCGGCGTCTTCGTCTGCCGCGACGAGCGTGAGTTGATCCACGCGCGTGCCGGTGTAAACCGCTAGCAGCGTGTCGAACGAACTTCCGAGCGTGGTGAATGTCGCGACGCCATTCGTCGGCGCAATCCAGCGATACCAAATCGAGTGGCCGCCGCGTTTGCCCGCGTGACGAGGTTCGCCCGGCTCGAAGGTAGCGAGCACGTTGTTCCAACTCACGATACCGTTGGATCCAACGAGCGTCGTGCGATCGACGAAATTGTCTCCCGATCTAAGGGAAGCGCGCGGCGCGAGCAGACGTGCCGGTTCGCTTTCCACTGCGCCCACGCCGTTGTCCACGGCTACGGTGAAGATGCCGCCGTCGCCAGGCTGTACGTTGATGAGTGTGAGCGTCGCGTTGGTTTCGCCGGCCAGATTCACGCCATTGCGCCGCCATTGATAGCGGAGCGGCGGCGCGCCGACGGCCACAACCGTGAATGTGATGTTGTCGCCCGGTGAAGCGATTTGCGAAACGGGCTGGCTGGTGATGCGCACCGGTTCACGCACGAGCACACGCGCCGTGGCGCTGACGACAGAGCCAAAAGGGTTGCTTACGAAGACGGAATAATCTCCCGCGTCCGCTGGCTGCGCATTCGCGATGACGAGGCGCGCGTCCGTCGCGCCCGGAATATCCGCGCCATTGAAGCGCCACTGATAACGCAGCGGCGGAGTCCCGCGCGCGCGCACGCGCAGCGTC
>JACPZS010000024.1 GCA_016195385.1 Verrucomicrobiota bacterium | reverse complement strand
GACGGGTTTCATCTGTGGTCGGACACGTTTGATCGGAAGGCGGAGGACGTGTTCGCGATCCAGACCGAGGTGGCGCAGCGGGTGCAGGAAGTGTTGAAAGTGAAACTGCTGGCGGGAGGCAGCCCCGACGCGACGCTCGCGGGGACGGAAAATCTGGAGGCATACGATCTGTATCTGCGCGGTCGCGAATTCTGGAACAAACGAACCGGTGCTAACATTGAGCGCGCCGTGGGTTTATTCCAGCAAGCCACGGAGAAAGATCCGAAGTTCGCTTTGGCTTACGCCGGACTGGCGGCCTGTTACGCCATCCTTCCGAATTACGCTTACGTGCGCGGCCGAGACGCCGCGTCTAAAGCCAGAGCTGCTGCTTTCCACGCACTACAACTTGAAAGCAACTTGGCTGAGGCCCACGCAGTGCTGGGCTTCGTGAAGTCACGATTCGATTGGGATCGGGGTGGCGCGGAGAAAGCGTATCAAAAGGCGATTTCGTTGAACCCGAACTATGCTACTGCGCGCCATTGGTATGGCGCACTCATGGGGTGGGAGGGCCGTTTCGAGGAATCCATGGCTGAACTGCGCCAAGCCCAAGCGTTAGATCCGTTGTCGGCGGTAATCCGGGTCGTGAGCGGCCAGATGTATTATTTTCAGAGAAAGTTCGAGCAATCACTGACTGAAATCGGCAAGGCGCTCGAAATCGCCCCAGACTTCTCTGCGGCCCATCATCTGCGGGGAAAGGTTTACCTAGCCCAACGAAAGGCACCTGAGGCCATCCGAGATTTGGAGAAATTTCGTGCGCTGGTCGGCACCGCTCCTGGCTTAGGCGATCTAGGCCATGTTTATGCGATTGTCGGACGCACCGACGACGCGCGGCAGGTTTTGAGACAGTTGAGCGACGCTCTCGAACAAGGCACCTCTGTGTCGTTCGACATCGCGTTCGTACATCTTGGTCTCGGCGATAAAGAGCAGACTTTCAGTTGGCTGGAACGTGTGGCCGAAGCCCGCGAGCAAGATTTGCGCACGCTCAAAATTGATCCCCTTTGGGCCGACCTGATCAAAGACCCGCGCTACGCGGCGCTGCTCAAGAAATTCGACCTGGACAAATGAGCGCCAACACCGAACAACGCCAGCTCGCCACCTAAAAACAATCATGCAACTACCCTTCAAAACCCGTTTTCTCACCGCCACGCTGTTTAGCTGCGCCGTCCACTTTGCTCTGGGCGCGGCTTCGCCCAAACTCGAATGGCCGCAGTTTCGCGGGCCGAACGCCTCCGGCCTCGCCGCCGAAGACAAACCCGTGCCCGTCGAATTCGGGCCGGGCAAAAATGAATTGTGGAAAACAGAATTGCCCGTGGGTGCTTCGTCGCCGTGCATTGCCGGTGAGCGAATTTTTCTGACGGGCTTCATCGATGGAAAATTGGAAACGCTCTGCGTCGATCGCAAAGACGGAAAGATTCTTTGGCGCAAAGGCGTGACGCCGGAGAAAGTCGAAGAAGTTCAGAAAGGAATCGGCAGTCCGGCGTCCGCCACGCCCGCGACCGATGGCGATCGGGTGTACGTCTATTTCTCGTCGTTCGGAATGCTCGCGTACGATTTCGATGGCCGCGAAGTCTGGCGGCATCCGCTGCCGTTGCCGTTTCAGGAGTACGGCTTCGGCTCGGGCGCTTCACCCATCGTGAGCGAAGGCAAGGTTTTGCTCAATCGCGACGCGGACAAGAATTCCGAACTGCTGGCGTTCGGCGCACACACCGGAAAAATCGCGTGGCGCGTGGCGCGTCCGGATTTTCACATGAGCTGGTCCACACCCGTGATCTGGCGGCACGACGGCGTGAGCGAAGTCGTTGTAGCCGGCCAGCAACGCGCCAAGGCTTATGATCTAAAAGATGGCTCCGAGCGCTGGCTGGTGCGCGGCCTGCCGATGGCGGTTTGCACGACGCCGGTGATCGGGGACGGGATGTTGTACATCGCTGCATGGTCCTCCGGCAGCGCCAACGAACCGATGCCGCTCTTTGCGGAGTCGGGCGCCGCGATGGACGCGAACAAGGACGGCAAACTTTCCCGCGACGAAGTTCCCGAAGGCCGGTTCAAGGACTTTTTCGACTGGCTCGACATCAACCACGACGGCTTTATCACGGCGGAGGAATTTGACAGTCGCATCAAAGCTTTGCGCAACGGGCAAAATGTCATCCTGGCCATCCGGCCCGGCGGCCGCGGCGACATCACCGAAACGCACGTCGCGTGGTCGAGCAGCAAGGGCGTGCCGTACGTGCCCTCGCCGCTGTTCTATCGCGGAAAACTTTTCGTCGCCAAAGACGGCGGGCTGGCTTCGTGCTTCGACGCGAAAACCGGCAAAGCCCACTACTTACAGGAGCGATTGGGAGTGGAAGGCGATTATTACGCTTCGCCGATTGCCGTTGATGGAAAAATCTACGCCGCGTCGTTGAGCGGAACGGTGCTCGTGCTGGCAGTGGGGGAAACATTTCAAGTCCTGGCGCGCAACAAATTCGAGGAGTCCATCTCCGCCACGCCAGCGATGGTCGAAGGCAAACTCTACGTCCGCACGACCGGTCATCTCCACGCGTTCGGCCAGTAGGGAGACGAAAGTTTCCTGCAAACCCGGCTGCAGCGCAATTGCCACTACGGGATCAGGGCGAAGGTGGTATGCCCGTTGAACATTTCATCCTCGGATTGCAGGCCGTAGGTGACCGTCACGTTTGGGTTTGGATTTTCCAGGTTTTGGGCGGAGTTGTCAAAAGCGCCGCTCACGCGGATGACCGTTCCCGTCGGCAGCCGCTTGGGTTGCTTGAGTCGGTAGGTCGTCTGCCAATGAAAATCAAATTTGGGAACGGAGAGGAGGATTTCAGAAGTGCCATTGGGATAGAGCGCCTCGTATTGCATGCGGGTTCCACGGAAGTGCATGTGCGGTCGCAGTTCATAGAGCCAGATGTCCCTGGTCTTGGACGGAGTGAACCGCGCCTCCCGTTCGTATTCCTTTTCGCCGGGAAGGATTAGGATGTTCATGTTGGTGGCGGTATGATGAAGCAATTCCAGCGCGGGTGTAACCGGTGAAAAATAAAGTCCGAGTTGTGTTTGGTCCGTCTCCGGCTGACCGGTGGTGATGTAGTGCATCTGAAACGTCAACTGGGCAGAGGGGGGAACTCTTTTGCCAGTGTTCGGCGGATAAGCCAGCGGGTTGGCGCCGGGAACATAGTTGGCAATGGATGCCGGCAGGCTGCCGTCAGCAGCGGAACCAGATCCAATATCCACCTTGCAGTGATGCACTACGCGCGCGTTGCCGGGGCGCACTACTGCCGCGCGCAACCATTGCGTGGCGCGGTTCCTCAGCTCGACGGTGAGATAACGGTAATCAACCAAACCCGTGGCGGGAACGTCCTGCCGGGGGATGTTGAGAACGACGTCCGGCTGGCCTAATTCGGCCGGCCAGGCATGGGGAAAATTCGCGGGCGTGGCGCGCGTGGCCAGTGGATCCACTCCGGGACCGCGCGGCGCACCGTCATCGATCCACTGCACCAGCAAAGCCTTTTGCGCCGGCGTCAACGAGCTGTCGTTGGTGAAGACGCCGAAGCGCGGGTCGGCGTGCCAGGGCGGCATTGCGCCGGCCAGGATGGCACGTTTGATATTAGATGCCCAATCAGCGACCACGGTGTAGTTGGTCATGGCAAACGGGGCAATGTTGCCCGGACTGTGGCAGCGCACGCAGCGGTCGAGCAGCAGCGGAGCGATGTCAGCGGAGTACGAAATCTCCCGCCGGGGGTTGAAAACGATGGGAGATCCTTCCGGCACGGTGCGCTGGAAGGAAACGATCTGGTTTCCCAGAAACTGCGCCAGCGCGTCGGCGAGATACGATTGCGTGGTGCTCACCCGATCGGTGCCGGCGCGGTCGTCGATGGCGCCGCGATAAAAAATAGTCCAATCTGTCGTGCTAATGGCGATGGCCTCGGCGGTCTGGCTGGCACGATAGGCGCGAGCGACCAGTTGAGCGTCATCATGGAGAATTGGCAGGTCAATGCCGAGGTTCGCAGCCTCGGCGGCGATGCTGTCGCGGGTGTCTGGCGCGTTGGCATTCACCAGCCAAAAGATCACCTGCTGACTGGCAAACTGGTCGCGCAGCGACTTAATCGTGCCGAGCATCCGTTGGATTTTCGGGCAGCCGTTGCCGGTGAAAACCAGCACAACCGCCCGCGCCTCCGTGTGATAGGCCAGTTCCTGCGATCGACCGGTGTGATCAATGAGTCGAAAATTCAGCGCTGCTTCAACGGGCGCGACGTCGAGCAGATCGGCGGCGCGGTAAAACCGTTGCAACGGGAAGACCGCCGCGGCATCAAACCAATGTTGCTGGCGGTTCGTAAGAGTCAGTGTCAACAGAGCGGTCCAATTGTCGTTGCGACCGAGCGCGGGAGCGGATTCCAAGCAGTAGGTTCGGCCAATTTCACCCTTGATGCTGACGCGAAGCGGCCGCGCACTGCGGTCGAGGCTCAACTCCGGGAATGGCGCACCGACCACGTCAGCGATGCCCAGCACCAACCAGACAGCCCCGATGAATCGCAGCACGCACATGGCTGAAAAATGTCACGGCGGGGAAATTGAAACAACCAATTTTGGCAGCCCGGAAGAAGTGTGCTTTTCGTTGATCTTCACTTCCAAGGTGACGCAAGGCGTTTCGGCTGGTATCCATCCGCGACAGATGCCGCGCGACTTTTCATCCAACCCATGCTGCCGGCGGGTCGCGTCCGGCGCGCTCACATGAAATCCGTGGCGTCCAATCCGCTGCCGTACCTCGTGCGCACCGCGTGGCGATGTCGGCGGCGGTGTAGCCGGTGCTCCCGACGTGAACGGCTGTGACGCCGCCAATCTCACAGCAAACTGTTACAATCACCAACTGCTGCGACGGCTCGGCCTTCTTTCGCGTCCGGCTCGTGAAGCCGTGACACTGCGAAAAGCAAAAAGGCCGGGGACGAATCGTCCTCGGCCGTGTGGGAAAACTTCCTTTTGTGGCGTGCGTTAGGCCACAGCCTGGGCCAGCACCGTGGCCTGTACTGAAGCCGAACGCGGGCCTTCGTTGCCGGCGTGATTCACGGCGGACACCGACACGTTCCATTGCGAACCGCCCGCCAGATTTTCCAGCACCAGCGATGGTTCCTTCGCCGAACCCGCGTCCACGGGCGCGTCGATCGAACCGACGGGTTGCGTCCAGAAACGATAATGATCCGCGTACGACACCGCGTCGCACTCGATGTGCAATTCACCTGGCGCGTTCGCAGCCACCGTCACGTTGACCGGTTGACCCGGCGTGGCCGGCTCGGCCGGGATGTTGAACCCGAAGCTGTGCCAGCGCCGGGCTTCCTTGCCGATGAGCTGATCCAGCTCGTTGACCAAGCCACGCAACCGCGTGCGCAATCCCTCGACCGCCGTGTCGCGCCCGTCCTTGTTCGTGGCAATGGTGTCGTCATGCGCCGAGAGCGCCGCCTCGGCATCCAGGATCTGCTGCCGTAAATCGCCGGCTGCCGCTGCCGTGATGCCCAGCGACGCCACTTCCTGCGCCGGCTTCTTCGTGAAGTAATCCGCCATCGACAACAGCAGCGCCTTGATTCCCAGCGCATCGGTGGGCACTTCGAGCGAATTCTTGAACCCGACCGGAGCCCACAACGGGTTGTACTTCGCGCCGCAATACTTGAGCAGCACGCCCTTGACGCTGCGGGCGAACGTGACGCCGGCCTGGATGGCATCGGTCAAGGTCTTGTTGATGCCAATGCGATCGGCGATGCTCCACGCGAAATCCTGCGCGGTGGTGTTCACCGCATCGCCATCCGCTTTGATGCGGACGGCGGTGTTCTGCGTGAGGTTGATGGTTGGGCCGTGATTGGCGGCACCGACACGGGCCTTGTCAGCCTGGTCTGTCAGCGTACTGATTTTCTTTGATATTGGATTCTCCATATCAACGATTCCTTTCTCTTTCGTTGACCAGTTTCAAAACATCCTTCCCCAGCCAATCTGGAAGATCGCTACTCGCGACATTTTCCATACTCGGCAACTCAAATAATTTTCTTAAGTTG
>JACPZS010000072.1 GCA_016195385.1 Verrucomicrobiota bacterium | reverse complement strand
GCGGCCGATCAGTGCGCTGCTCCAGTCGGAGCAGCCCAGCGGAGTGACTGCCGATCAAAAACCCGCACGGCGCAGCGACCAGAAATGGATTTAGCCATGACCAAAAAACAATTCCGGCAAAATCACCCGGTTTTGCAGCGGCCTGCTAGCCCCGCTGACTCAAACCCTTCACTGCATCTAACGGTGGCGGCCGCTGCCTTGTTTGAGTTTGCTCGCTTTACTCCCACCCAATCTTGCGTCCTTTATTCTGTTCTTCGAGCCACTTCATGAGCGGGCGATAGTATTCGACCATCGCGCGCGTGGAGAGTTCCTCGCCGGTGGCGTCGCGTAAAACTTTGCGCCAATCCTCGGTGCCGCCGAGTTTCATGATGCCGCGCAGAAAATCGCCCGTCTCGCGGCTGTTGGCGTAATTGCACCGCTGCGGCGGCTGTTTCAAAATTTTCCGCGCGATGTGTTCGTGGATTTGAAACTTCAGCACCGTCGCGATGGCGTAGGAATAGTAGTAGGCCGGATTGTCGTTGATGTGCGTCTTCGTCGCGGCGTCGCAGAATTCCTCGCCGCGCTCGGACGGAGGCTCGACGCCCTGGAATTTTTTGACGTAGTCCCACCAGCGCGCATTCCATTGCTCGGGGCTAAGATTTTTTGCATACACGTCAGCCTCCCAATGCGTCATGGTACCGGAGCTCCAAAAGATGAACGGAACCGAACTCGCGAGCGCGTCGTCAAGGAGAAACGCCGTTTCATCCGCGCGATAATCCGCCGGGAGAATGCCGACGGTCTGGAGATACGGCACCTGGCCCGAGGCCATCGAGATGAGTTCGCCCATGCCTTCGTGGAAGGCGGGGTTCGCGCCAAGGCGCAAAAGCGGCGGCACTTCCGGGCGCGTATAGCTCATGAAGTAGTAGCCGTGTCCAAGTTCGTGATGCGAGGTCTTGAACCACTCGGTGTCGTTCTCGACGCTCATGAGCGAGCGGATGTCGGTGTCCAAATCCACATGCCAGCAGGAGGCGTGTGTGTTCTTCTTGCGCGGATCGCCCGTTTTCACGGGATACAAATCGGACTTTGTCCAAAAGCTATCGGGCAATTTCGCGAAACCCATTCCGGTGTAAAATTGTTCGGCTGACTTGACGATCCATTCGGGAGTTTTGTCGCGGAAACGATCATCGAGATTCGCGGCTTCAACGATGCCGCGCCAGTTCTGGCTCCAGCGGTTGTTGAGCCAGTGCGCGGGAATGCGATCCGGCACGGGCTGGCCATATTTCTTCGCCAGCTCGCGTTTCACCCACGTGTGAAGCTGAAGGTAAAGCGGCCGCAACTCGCGCATGAAATTGTCCTGCAACTTCACCATTTCATCGGTGGTCATGCCGTAGCTGGCGACTTGCAGCGCGAAATAATCCGCGTGGCCAAGCTCGCGCGCGACGCCGTTGCGCAGGCCCTGCAACTTCACCAAGCCAGGCTTCAGCGCGGGGCCGGATTGCTTCGACGCTTCCCACACGGCGCGGCGTTCGACGAGATTCTTGTTCGTCGAAAGTTGGTTGTCGATTTCGTTGGCAGTAATGGGCTGGCCGTTGAGACGAAACGTAAATGAATTCAAGGTGGACGACTGCTGCGTCTCGGCGGCGATGCGCGCGGCGACGAGTTCGGGATTCGTCATCGGACCTTCGGCGGCGTTGAGTAGTACGCGATCAAGCTCGCGAACGATGATTGGTTTGAGTTGAGTGCGCTTTTCCAAAAGCGCCTTGGCTTCGCGAATCAAGGCGGGGTTGCCGGTAAAGGCTGCCAGCGCTTTGCTCGCGACTTCGGAAGCGGCATCATGCGCGGGCGTCACATCGGTGGCGGCGAACCACTGCGCCTCTTGCTGCACGCGGGACAACGCCTGATACGTGGCGTTGACGACTTCGAGAAAACGATCCGCGCGCTCTTGCGGTGGTTGGGAAATTTGCGCCGCGCTGTTTTGCGCCGTCGCGATGAACAGAACCAGCGCCACCGCCCTGCTTATCCGGTTGGTTGACAAACCCAGCGCTGGAGCGCCGAGCATCGCTCGGCAAGAGGCAAAACAACAGCAATTCAAGCCGAGCGATGCTCGGCGCTCCGCTCCATCGCAAAATTGTCAACCAACCGGATAAGCATGGAAGGAACGATCACTGCACGACGGTAAAGCTCGTTCAGAGTCAGACTTTGCGTGCCCAGCGAAGTTTCGCCGCCGAGGAGCGAGGATTGTTGCGCTGCTCCTCGGGCGTCGGGCGGATGACTTCGCGCGCGATGCCGGCGTAAATTCCGTCGCGCCAGCCGGCCTCGAAGGATTTCTTCACGCGCCGATCCTCGCCGGAATGGAACGTGAGGATTGCCACGCGCCCGCCCGGCTTCAGACACGCCGGCAGGTGACGCAACAACATGTCGAGCGCGGAAAATTCGTCGTTCACTGCGATGCGCAGGGCCTGGAACACGCGCCGCACGGTGAGCTCGCTGTCGTCCTTCCCCAAGCGCGGCACTGCGGCGCGGATGGCGACGGCAAGCGCTCTTGTCGTGGCAAATGTTTTTCCCGCGAGCGCAGACGCCAGTTCGAGGGCGCGCGGTTCGTCAGCGTTTTCCTGAAACATTTTTGCCAGCGCCGCAATGGAAGATTTTTCCAAAAGCACGGACACTGGAAATCCGCGCTGTGGATTCATCCGCATGTCGAGCGGGCCATCGAGCTTCACGGAGAATCCGCGCGATGGGTCGTCCAGTTGCATCGACGACACGCCGAGGTCGGCGAGGATGCAATCCGCGCCAGCGAGATCTGCCGCGACCAACGCCTGCGGCAGACCGGCGAAGTTGCTACGAACCGTTTTGAAAACTTCCGGGCCAAATCCGGCGGCGCGCAGACGGGCTTCGGTCTTGGGCAATTCAATGGGGTCGGCGTCGAGACCGAGCAAGCGTCCGCCGGGCGTGAGTCGCGCGAGGATTTCGCGAGCGTGGCCACCGTAACCGAGCGTGCAATCCACGGCGAGTTCACCCGGACGCGGCGCGAGCACTTCGAGAATTTCCGCGACCATGATGGGCCGGTGCGTGCCGGCGGGCGTCTTGCCGGACGCGAGCACTTTGGCGACGGTGCCGGCGTGACGCAGCGGATCGCGCTCCTTGTATTTCTCCTCGAAGCGGCGCGGGTTTTTTCCCGCATAACGCGGGCGACGGCGATGCGGCGGCGCGGGCACGGGATTGTCCGACGATGGCAAAACGGTGTCGCTCATGATGCGTGAAGGTGTTCGTGCGGCTGGCACGCAAACCGCAGACAGCCTGAATCGAATGGAACGGAAAGAACAGCGGCGAATCTTGATGTGAACCGTATTCGATCCGAGCTTCAAATTCATTGACGCCCCAGCGGATCGGCGTATGACTCAAGCATGGCCCCACAGCCAAAATTAACCGGAGCACTACCATGAACGCACCCCATACCCGTCGTGAATTCCTCGCCGATGTCGGCCGGGGAATGTTGATCGCCACCGTCGGCTTTGAAACCGCCAGCGGCCTCGGCCTGTCGCCCGCGCTCGCGGGAGAAGCCGCCGATGAACTCTCATTCGGTCCGCTGGAGCCGCTCGTCCGGCTCATGCAAGAGACCCCCGTCAATCGGCTGCTGCCCGCGCTCACGGAACGGCTCCACGCCGGCGCGGATTTGCGCCAACTCGTGGCTGCCGCCGCTCTGGCCAATGCCCGCACTTTCGGCGGCGAGGACTACGTGGGCTTTCACACCATGATGGCTCTCGCGCCGGCGTTTCACATGGCGCAGGAACTTCCCCGCGAATCCCAGGCGCTCCCAGTCTTCAAAGTTCTTTACCGAAACACCAATCGCATCCAAGAACAGGGAGGGCGCAGCGGCGAGGTTTTGCATCTGGTCAAGCCCGGCCCGCTCCCCGCCGCCCCGCCCGCCGCCGAACTTTTGCGCGAAGCCGTCCGGCAAAAGGACGTGAACGCTGCGGAACAAACTCTCGCGGCGCTCGCGCAACATTCCGCCGAAGACGCCTTCAACTGTCTTCTCCTCGCCGTGCAGGACAACACCGAAGTCCATCGCGTCGTCCTGCCGTATCGTGCGTGTGACATGCTCGGCATCATCGGACAGGAACAAGCGCACACGCTGCTCCGCCAATCGGTGCGCTACTGCGTGAAGGCTGAATCATGGCCGCGCACTTACGCTTCGGACGAACCGCGCGTTTTGCTCCCCAAACTGCTCGACGAACACAAGTTGCTCGCCCGCCCGCCCGGCGATCGCGCGGCCGAAGACAAATGGGTCGAGGAACTCTGCGAAACCATTTTCAAATCATCGCCCACTCAGGCCGCGTCCGCCGCCGCCGCCGCGCTTGCGGAAGGTATTTCGCCGGCAGCGATTGGCGAAGCCATCACGCTCGCCGCGAATCAACTGGTGCTCCGCGACCTTGGCCGCACGCCGCGCGACGAAAGCCCCGGTAAACCGCTGGGCAGCGTGCATGGCGATTCCATTGGCGTTCACGCCAGCGACTCCGCCAACGCCTGGCGCAACCTCGCCCGCGTGAGCAACTCCCGGAACTGCTTCGCCAGCCTTATCCTTGGCGCGTATCAAGTGGCTCACGACCGCGCCGCGCGCGGCGGCGACTTCCTCAACTGGCAGCCGCTCCCGTACGGCTGGCAGTTCGAGCAGATCAAAAAATTCACCGACGCCGGCGAACTCCTGCGCGAAACCGATGACGCCATTCGCGGCAACCTGCAGGCCCGCGCCAGCGCGCTGGTCCACCGCTACGGTGAGCTTGGCCACGCCCCGCGCCCCGTGTTCGATCTCCTGCTGCGCTACGCGGTGAGCGAGGACGGCTCGCTCCACGCCGAAAAATTCTACCGTACCTGCTCGGAGGAATTCGCCGCCGCGCGCCCGGCCTACCGCTGGCGTTACCTTGTCGCGCTCGCCCGCGTCACCGCCAGTGAATACGGCCGCCCTGCCCCTGGAATCGCCGAGGCCAGATCGCTGCTCAAAATTTCGTGAACATCAATCTTCCGAGACACGACGCAAGCATTTGGCTGGAACGATGCAGTTGATTCGGAGTGGAACGGCCAACTTGGCCGTTCTCGGCGGCAACTTGCCGCCGAGGTTCGCCGCGGCAAGCTTCCGAACCAACTTGTGGGTCGTAGGCCCACTCAGAGCGGCGGGCCAGTGGCCCGTTCCACCCACGCCCCAGTTGCATCATTCCGATTTGGATCTCACGAACGGTAACTTGAACTCCGAACGCTGGCGGGAGTGAAGTGGCGTGGCGTGAACTCCGCACACTTTGCGTTCAGCTTGAAATCCGAACTCGGCTCCACAGAAGGAAACCAGGAAAACGAAGGAGTGAGGTTGAACCGCAACTGGGGAATTTAAGTTGAACCCAACGTCCGCTCATGGGTCAGCCTGCCGAAGCCAGAGGACGTGAAACGCTGGTTCAGTTCAAGCCGGGCGCAGCGCATGGTTAGGAGGCGGCGTTGTGCCCATACGGAGACCTCAATGGTCGTGTCCTGAGTGTCTGCTGAAATAGAGCGCACCAAGCCTCGTCGTCAAGGTGGTCGGTCCAATCGATGAGCGCCCGCATCTGCTCGGAGATGAGCCTGGGACTGCCTGTTCCGTAAGCAATCCTTGCGGCTGTGGCCGCGATGCGCTCCAACGTGAGCAAAGTACCTCGTGATGCTGGCAGCGTTGAAGTCGCAAGCTCTGCGAGCAATGTGTCTGCTTCGTGCTCAAGATTCTGAACCGCCTGAATTTCGTTCTCGTTCGGACTCATGCGTGGGAAGACGCCTAACATCCGGATTAACCCGGCCTGACCAAAATTTCCTCCACGACGGCGCGGGGCGGAAGGTTGATGGCCAGGAGCGCGCACGCGGCGATGTCCTCGGCGCGCATCATTTTGGCGCGCGCTTCGGCCGGCGGCGGCGCGGGGCGTTTTTCGAGGAGCGGCGTGTCGATGTCGCCGGGGAAAATCGCGCACGCGCGCACGCCGTTGCTTTTTTCCTCGGCGTTGATCGATTGCGTCAAGCCCGCGAGGCCGAACTTCGACATCACGTACGCCGGGCCGGCCTTCGGGCTGGCCTGCTTCCCGGCGTCGGACACGATGTTGACGATGGTGCCGGATTTGCGCGCGCGCATCTGCGGAAGAAACGCCTGCACGCAATGGTAAGCGCCGTTCAAGTTGGTGTCGATCATCTCGCGGTAGTCCGCGAGCGAGAGGACTTCGAGCGCGCGCCGCGGCGCGTTGGTGCCCGCGGCGTTGACGAGCACTTCGACTACCTTGAACTCGCGAAGAATTTTTTTCCCCACTTGCGCGACGGCGGCAGCGTCGCCGATGTCGCACGGGCACACGAAGAATTGCGCGCCGCTCGCGCCGGCGAGTTGGACGGTCGCTTGCAGGGTCGCGGCCCGGCGGCCGATGAGGGCAACGCGCCAGCCTTGTTGCGCGAGCGCGAGGGCGGTGGCTTGGCCCACGCCGCTGCCGGCTCCGGTGACAACTGCGGTTTTGATCATGAAGCGACTAGACGCGAAACCACGCCCAGCGGAAAGCAGAATGTGCGGTGGGGCGAGGCTCTGACGAGCCGGATCTTGAAGACGTTTGCCCCACCGAACAAATGAAGAAATAACCGCCGCTTCGTCTGCCCCAACGCACCTTCGGCAAATCTTTTTTTAATCCGGCCGGTGGCGCAGCAGGTCCGCTTTGAAATCACCGAGGCTCGGCCAGTGCAATCGTTGATCCAGATCGACTTCCGCCACTGTGACCGTTCCCCATTCCTTTGCTTGCGAAATTGTTTTGCCATCATGATCAAACACGGCGGTGATCATCCATTTTCGCGCGACGTCTTCGTACGTGCTGCTGACGAGATAAACGTGGTTCTCACACGCGCGCGCGCTGGCGAGGATCGGATTGCAGCCCCACACGGGCCACGCGATCACTTCCGCGCCGCGCTTCGTCAATTCCCGCGCGACTTCGGGAAAAAAACCGTCGTAGCAGACCATCATGCCGAGTTTGCCGAAACGCGTGTCGAACACCGGGTAATCGTGTCCGGGCGCAATGCCGGCGGCGATTTCGTCGCGCGGCAAACAGACCTTGCGATATTTGCCCATCAGTTTGCCGTCAGGACCGAGCAACGCGGCGGTGTTGTGAATGAGATGCTGATCGCGTTCGACCAGGCCGGCCACGATGTAAAGACTGTGCTTCTTCGCCAGTCCGCCGAAATACTCCGTCGCCGGGCCAGGAATCGTTTCCGCGCATTCTGAAAAGCCAAGCCCCGTGCCGAAATAGGTGAGCGTTTCCGGCAGCACAACCAAATCCGCATTTTGGCGCGCGGCGTCCGCAATCAAAGGTTCAAACAGCCGGCAATTGCCCGCCGGAGTTTTGCCGCCGGCGGGTCGGAAATGAACCGAAGCCAGACGGACTTTGCGTCCGGGCGGCGGCGGCACTTCTTGCAACATCGCATCGCGCCATTCGACCTTGCCGCGCGGCGCCCATTGCAAGTGAAGTTCGACCACGGCGCGCGTGGCCTTCGATGGCGCGCGATACACGTCCGACACTTCGGTCCAACCTTGCGAATCGGTTTCCTTGTCGGTCGGATGCTCGGCTTCGGCGGCGGGCGTGTAGCCCGGCAGCACATCCGTGACGTAGCGCGAGAAATCATTTGTGTTGTGAGTGCTGGCCGCTTCGTCGCGCAGCACTTTCTGGCCGGCGTCATCCTGCCAGAGCAAACGAACCATCGCGCTGCGGCGCGGCGAGACGACGTGGCTGGTTTTCCTCAGCGAAGAGAAACGATAAAAACGCCCGCCCTGCACGGGAAAACTTTTTTCCCAGTAGCCGTCCAAGCCTTCCCGCGCATCGTGCTCGATGACCAGCACTGGCAGGCCAACGCGACCGCCCGAGCTGCCGACGCGGAAGGCCGGCTTGATTTCAGCGCGAGCGGATTTTGCGGACCAACCTTGGGGCGAAGGCTCGGCGCTGGAAGTTGATTCGCTGACGGCAAACGCTTTGATGAAGAGCGACGTGGCGAGCACGAGGACGAACAAGCGAGGAATTTTCATAGCGACTCCATTTCCTGCCGGCAGCGAATGTTTGGCAACTTGATTTTCGGGGAAACGGGCAAGGCGGCGCTCATGCAAACTCACCTAGCCCGAAAATTTCGTTGAAAAAGTCGCAACGGTGTTCTCGACCCAATGTCTATTGGGTTGAAATGAATGCGAAACACACCGCTGCGACGGGCACAGTTTGCAACTCGGAACTCTT
>JACPZS010000083.1 GCA_016195385.1 Verrucomicrobiota bacterium | reverse complement strand
CGGCCCCTCGCCCCGGTGGCCGCGCGCCAGCTCCAGTCGCGCCCGGGCCGCGGGAACTTCCGGATCGTTGGGGCGCAGCCGTTCGGTTTCATCCAGCTCCCGCTGCGCGCCATCGAGGTCGTGGTTACCGAAGAGCTGGACCAAGGCCATCGCCAGATGCGCTTCCGGCAAATCTGGATTTAGACGCAGCGCGGTGGTGGCGGCATTCGCGCTTTGACGGAGGTCTGCTCGCTGCGGTCAAAGCCGCGCCGGCGCATCACCAATCGCGGCAAAGATTATTTCATCGACCAACTCAAAGAGGAACGCGAGCGCTTCGCCAGCGAGCGACAAAACTATGTCGAGAAGCTCATGAACTTCAACCGGCAGGTGGGCGAGTTGGAGAGTAAACTGCGACAAGTAGAAGCGCCACGGAGCTAAGCCAAACAAGCGATAGAGCACGCGTCCGAGACGGAGTGAGTCTGCCCACCCTGGATATGGCACCACTCAAGCTTTTGCGAGAAGGCTCAGTGTTCAAGATTTTCATGCTGATGTCAGGCACGATTGTCATCAAATTGAAGACCATTGCCATTTTATTTGTCGGTGAAGCCGGCACCAAATCGTCGCCTGCTTCTCTTCTGTCCGACTCACTGCGAAGTGTTGAAAGGTGATCATTCTTGCCCATGCTGTTGCAGATCGAGCAGACGCAACCATTCCTCTCCCGCAAGTCGCACGCTGAAGTCCTTCAGAATGATTGTTTTGATCAACGTACAGAAATGGCATACCATCTGCGTCGTAAATCGCGTGCGTTTCTGGTTCTGCGCAATTCTAGTCTTGATGAACCGCCTGTTGCAGGCGGAGACAAGCCCATCGGCAAGCTCCGAGTTCCCCATTCAGTTTCGCGAAGGGTTGCTATGGGTGGAAGTGGCCGTTCCGCAAAGCAAAGTGCCGCTTCATTTTCTTGTGGACACCGGCGCGAGCGCCAGCGTGTTGAACCTCAACACGGCGCAACGGCTGGGCTTGAAACTCGGCTCCAAGGTGAGCGTGACTGGTGTGAGTGCGACTTTGACCGGGAACTGGCCGGTTAAACTGTCCGCGAAAGCCAGCGGCATTGAGTTACCCGGCCAGTTTCTGGCGCTCGATTTGAGCAAGCTGTCGGGCGCATGCAGCCGTTCCGTGGACGGGTTGGTCGGAGCAGATTTCTTTCACGATCGAGTTGTGGAGATTGATTACGTCGCGCAGAAGCTTCGCGTGCTCAATGCAGTGCCGTGTGGTGCTGACACGAACTCCATTCCGCTCGAAGTCCGTCGCTGTGGTCTGCGCGTGCCGGTGCAGGTCAACGGCGGCAAGCGTCAATGGGTGCGCTTGGATACCGGCTGCGCGACCGCCTTCCAGTGGGTAACCTCGAAAGTGCGCCTGGAAAAATGCACGAGTAAACTTGCGGTCGGCTTGGCGGAACTGGCGATCCCGCAGACCATGACCGGCGTGCGGCTTGGAGATCACTACCTGGACACCGTTCCGACGGGACTGCATCACAACGCGATTTTCCCAGGCGAAGCGGGTCTGTTAGGCAACGGTCTTCTGGCGAGCTTTGGCGTCGTGACCATTGATGCCAAATCGGGGCATCTGCTCTTGGGACGCTCGATTGTCAGGTAGTCGTCACGGCTTTGCCGTGAATTCTTCCGCCTTTCGGTCTGGGTTTCGCTTGTGCCATTACTCTCGCCTTACGCTTCACAATATCTGAGGGATTTCTCAAACTGCGGCGTATTGAAGGGTGTAAACAATCGGTGACTTAGAGTCGCCGGCAAAAAGAAAGAAAAACTATGAAAACTACACTCTTACTCGCAATCGTGGCTGCCGCTGGTGTGGGCTTTGCCAATCGCACTGAAGCTGGCGACGTGTTTCTCTCGCCGAGGGCCACCCAAATGCAATACGAACTCCGTACGGTGCCAGGAACTACGGTTGATCTGCTGGACCGGTCGGCCCAAGTCGGTTCACCCAAAGGCATTGCTTTCGCGGAATCGATCCGCAAAGTGTCGGGAACGACAGAGGACAAGGTTTACCGATACGCCGGGGCGGTTTCGCCTCGCTCGCTCGCCAATGAACCGTGGCGCCTCGAACAGATCCAAGTCGCGCCGCTCAAATGAGCGTGCGAACGTAAACAAGGCCGATACATAAGAAAGGGGCGGCGGGATTAACCGCCGCCCAGAAAGTTGTAACGTATGAAAACCGACCAACCTCATGGCGACAACGCGCCGCTGGATGCGCTCCTGAAGGAGTGGAATCCGAAGCCATCGTTGCCGCCACGCTTTCAGGAACAGGTATGGCGTCGCATCGAACGAGTTGAAGCCATGCCCGCGCCTTCCGTCTCGCTTGCGACGGCGTTCGCAAACTGGATGGCCATCATGCTGCCCCGTCCCGCGCTTGCCACGGCTTACGTGGCGGTGCTGCTCGTCATTGGGGCGAGCGTGGGGTGGAGTCAGGCGCGACAGGAAACCGCGCGGGTTACCAGCGACCTAAGCACGCGTTACGTGCAGGCGATTGATCCCTACCACGCCAACCCGTAGCCATGAGACGCGGAATTCTCATTCTCGCGTTGGGAGTAGTCGGAGCGGCCGTCGCCTACTGCTGTTTCTATTTGATGGGCACGGCCACTCCGCGCGCCTTGATGCGGAGCGCGCAGCCGGAACTGGCGTGGCTCAAGCACGAGTTCAATCTGGGCGACGCGGAGTTCACGCGCATCTCGCAATTGCACGCGGGCTACCTGCCGCAGTGCATGGAGCGTTGCCGCCACATCGAGCAGTTGAATAGCAAGCTCTCCAACGCGCTCGCCACGGCGACGCAAGTTACGCCAGAGATTGAGAAGATTTTGAACGAACGCGCTCAAATTCGGGCCACCTGTCAGGCCGAGATGCTGAAGCATTTCTTTGAAGTCAGCCGCACCATGCCAGCGGAACAGGGTAAGCGATACCTCGCGTGGGTGCGGGAAAACACCTGCCTGCGCGAACAGGCGATGGACCACGGTCTGGATACCCATGCCGCAGAGGCAACGCCCGCCTCCCACCACTAGCCTCCTGCATGAGCGCGCTCAACCCGGACGTGCAGGATGTGCAGGATATGAGCCGCCTCGCGGCCGGCCACGACGCGGCGCTCAGCGAACTGATGGATCGTCACGCGGAAAAGTTATTTCACTATCTCGTCCGCAGCCTGCAAAACGAGGAAGACGCCGCAGACGTCGCTCAAGAGACGTTCGCGAAGGTTTATCAGAGCCGGACGCGCTTCGATAAAAATCAGAATTTTTCGACCTGGATTTACGCCATTGCGAGCAATCTCGTGCGTGATCGTTACCGCTGGCGCTCACGCCATCCGCAGGTGTCGCTCGACGCGGAGAGCGACGTAACCGGCGACAGCTTCCGCAACAACGTGCCATCGCAGGATCCAACGCCCAGCGACGGACTGCAACGTGCAGAACGCGGCGAGGCCGTGCGCCGCGCAGTGGATGCGCTGCCGGAGGAACTGTGCCAAACTTTCATTCTCGCTGAATACGAGGAGCGCTCGCACGCGGAGATTGGCGAAATCCTCGGCTGCTCGGCGAAGGCCGTGGAGACGCGCATCTACCGCGCGCGGAAACAACTGCGGACTATGTTGATCCCGCTGCTTCAGGAAGGTTGAGCGAAGTGATGAATTTATGGAACAGCCAAACGAATCACTTTGCTTTGGCGCGCCCGTTTGCTCCGTTCCCAAGCAGATTCATGACGACCCTCACCCGGCTCATTGAGACTTTCATTCCCTAATCAAACCTCTCTACACTCTGAAATGAATACACACTCGAATGGTGCCGACGCAGAACGCAACAACGGGTGCGGCCTCCGTGGCTGGAGGAGATCCAAGCTTCGCAGTTTGATGCCCCGGCTGTTAAGATCACATATCTCCGGCAGGCTGGTCGTGCCTGGCTTATTAGTTATCTGGACACTCGTGAGCCACGCAGATGAAGCGGCAAGCCGGGTGAAGGTGATGCCAGATCGAGTAGCCGGGATCGTGATTAAGGCTCAAGTCGGCAGTGACGGCACGATTCATTTGCTTTTCAACAAGGACGCAGGCCCGTACTATGCCCGCTCGGAGGATGGCGGCCTTACATTCAGCGCTTCGATTCCGGCCGTGGACGCCGCCGCACGGAAGCCTGGCCTCAAGTTCGACGGAGCCGATCTCGCTGTTGGCAAGGACGGTCGCATTCTCGTCGCGATGTCGAATAATGCGTGGAAGCTCAAATTACCGCAGAAAGAGTGGGGTCTTTATTACGCGACTCTTGTTCCGGGTGCCAAAGCCTTTTCGCCGGTGCGAAATCTCAATGGCAAACCCAGCGAAGGTTTCTCTCTGGCGGCCGACGGGCACGGTGCGGTTACAGCCGCATTTTTATCCGGCAAACTGTTCGCCATGGACTCGCGTGACAATGGCGAGATTTTCACCGCAAGCGCCGAACTCAATCCAGCTTGGAACCCCTGCGACTGCTGCACCACCAGCGTCACTTACGGAACTGATGGCAAATTGGCTCTTCTTTATCGCGAGGAGACGATGAATGAGCGTGATATGTATGTTGTTCTCTGGGACAAGAATCACGGCGGCAAGCCGGCGCGCACCCGGATCAGCAGCACTCTTTGGAAAATCGAAGGCTGCCCGATGACCTACTTCACGATTGCTCGGACCTCTACGGGCTACGTGGCCGCGTGGCCGACCAAGGGTCAGGTCTATTTTGCGCGCCTCGATAAAGCTGGCGCGGTGTTGCCGCCGGGAGAAATCAAGACGGCCGGAACGGGCGGAATGCGGACGGGCCTGCTGGCGTTGGGCGCGGCCGATGGCGCCACGCTCATCGCGTGGAAGCAGGCAGACTTTTTGGGATGGCAAGTTTACGACGCGAAAGGCCAGCCGCAGGGAACGCCCGGTTCCGCAGCAAGCTCAGGCAGTGGAGCGGCGGGTGTTGTGCTCCCGAATGGCCAGTTCGTCCTCTTTCCGTAAGCATCCCATCGTTTACTGCCAGCCTTGCGGTGAAAGAAGACAAGACGCGCCATAATAGTGTCATCATATCTGCTGAACAACAGTCCGCTAAGAATCAAAAAACCTGCTTTGAGGGATTTCCCATCGCGCGGCGTAGTAGTCATCGTGCCTGCGAAACAAATTCCCCGCCTGATGGCGGTGAAGCACAACGAAACCAGCAATAGAAAAACGTATGAAGTTCACGAAAGACATCCTCACAGCGGTTCTGCTCACCGGCCTCGCCGCCGGAGTCCTGAGTGCGCGCGCCGATGACAAAGCCGCCGACAAGAAGGCCAAACCTTACCCGCTGGCCAAGTGCGTCGTGTCGAACGAGAAGTTCGAAGGCAGCGATATGAAGCCCTACGAATTCGTCCACGAGGGCCAGACCATCAAGCTTTGCTGCAAGTCCTGCCTGAAAGACTTCAAGAAGGAACCGTCGAAATATATCAAGAAGATTGAGGAAGAGGTAAAGAAGTCCTCGGAGAAGAAGTAAGCCGTTTTAGTTCTTGGGGGCGGCGGCGTGGTGGTGGGCGCTGCCGCCTTCCACCGGGTCGCAGGTGCAATCAAGACAGAGACCCTATGGCCAAAGACCCCATCTGTGGAATGACGGTGGATGAAGCGACGGCGCTCCGCGTCGCGCGTGATGATCAGACATTCTATTTTTGCAGCGAGCACTGCCAGCAGAAGTTCATCGGGCAGACGCCGCGTGCGAAGGTCATTCCCCTCACGCCGACCGAACCAGGCAACGGATGCTGCGGTGGTGCGAAAGCCAAGCCCGCCAGCGGCTTCGGCGATTGTGGCGGCGGAAAAAGCGGACACGAAGACCGCGCCCTTCACGAACACGAGCGGGACGAGCAGGAACATTCTTGTTGTGGCGGCACGACGAGCGACTCTGCTCATAGCCACGAACAGCAACACGAGCACAGAGTTGGAGCGGTGAAGCCGTCCAGCGCTGCGAAATACTTTTGCCCGATGTGTCCCGGCGTGGAGTCGGACACGCCGGGCGACTGTCCAAAGTGCGGCATGGCACTGGAGCGAAACCCCGCGTGGAAGCCCGCAGCCAAGACTATCTATACCTGCCCAATGCACCCGGAAATCGAGCAGGATCATCCCGGCGACTGCCCGAAGTGTGGCATGGCGCTGGAGCCAAAGACGGTCGCTGCCGAAGCGGGCGAGGGGGAAGACAACGCGGAACTGCGCGACATGACGCGCCGATTCTGGATTGGAGCCGCGCTCACGCTGCCGGTCTTCGTGCTGGCGATGGCACACATGATTCCGAGATTGCGCCACGAGGAATGGCTCACTGGCGATATGTCGCGCTGGATTCAGTTCGTGTTCTCGACGCCAGTCGTGGCATGGGCGGGCTGGCCATTCTTCAAGCGCGGCTGGCGCTCGATCTTCACGCGGCACTTGAACATGTTCACTCTCATCGCCATTGGTGTCGGCGCGGCCTACCTGTTCAGCGCCGTGGCGATGCTGACTCCCGGTCTGTTTCCGCCATCGTTCGCCCACGGAGCGAAGGTCGGAATCTACTTCGAGGCGGCAGCGGCGATTATCGTGCTGGTGCTGCTCGGCCAGGTGCTTGAACTGCGCGCGCGGAGCAAAACCGGCAATGCTCTCCGCGCCCTGCTGAGCCTCGCACCGAAGACGGCGCGGGTCGTGTTCGGCGGTGAGGAAGTGGACGTGCCATTGGAAAAGGTTCGTGTGGGCCATCAGCTTCGTGTCCGGCCCGGAGAGAAGATTCCCGTCGATGGCATCGTCCTCGAAGGAAAGACATCCATCGACGAGTCGATGATTTCCGGCGAACCGATTCCCGTGGAAAAGAACGTCGGCGACCGCGTGACCGGCAGCACTCTCAACACGACCGGGAGCATCCTTATGCAAGCCGAGCGCGTCGGCAGCGACACGGTGCTCGCCCGCATCGTTCAGATGGTCGGGGAAGCGCAGCGCAGCCGCGCCCCGATTCAGGCGTTGGCCGACAAAGTGGCCGGATGGTTCGTTCCTGCGGTGCTGGGAATTGCCGCGCTCACGTTCCTCGCGTGGTTCATTTGGGGGCCGGAGCCACGGCTCGCCTACGCCATCGTCAACTCCGTCGCCGTGCTCATCATCGCCTGCCCGTGCGCTCTTGGACTTGCCACACCAATGTCAGTGATGGTCGGCGTCGGACGCGGCGCTCAGTCCGGCGTGTTGATACGCAACGCCGAAGCCATCGAGATGATGGAGAAGGTCGGCACCGTGGTTGTGGACAAGACCGGCACGCTCACCGAAGGGAAGCCGCGTCTCACGCAAGTCCTCCCGGTCAACGGCGTGCGCGAGGGCGATCTGTTGCTTGCCGCCGCATCGGTCGAACAAAACAGCGAGCACCCGTTGGCGTCCGCAATTGTTCACGGCGCGAAAGAGCGCGGCGTGAAGGCTCAACCTGTCGTTGCTTTCCAGTCCATCACCGGGGGCGGAGTTCTTGGCAAACTGGGCGACCGCGAAGTTCTCGTGGGCAAGCTTCGCTTCCTACAAGAGCGCGGTGTGACCGGACTGCAAGCGGTCGAGCAACCGGCGTCCTCGTTTCAAGCCGAAGGACAGGGCGCGATGTTTGTTGCCATCAATGGGCAACCTGCGGGCGTGCTGGTCGTCTCCGACCCCATCAAGAAGTCCACACCGGAAGCCATAGAGCAACTCCATCGGCTCGGCTTGAAAATAATCATGCTCACCGGAGACAACGAGCGTACCGCCAACGCTGTCGCCAGGAAGCTCGGTATCGACGCTGTGGAAGCCGGCGTGGAGCCGCAACGCAAACACGAACGCATCCAAGAACTGCGTCAGCAGGGCTGCATCGTGGCGATGGCCGGCGACGGCATCAACGACGCGCCTGCACTGGCCGCCGCGCACGTGGGCATCGCGATGGGCACCGGCACCGATGTCGCGATGGAAAGCGCAGGCATTACCCTGGTCCAAGGCGACCTTCGTGCCATCGCGAAGGCCATCACTCTCAGCCGGGCCATGATGCGGAACATCCGGCAAAATCTTTTCTTCGCCTTCATCTACAACACGCTTGGCATCCCGCTCGCCGCCGGTGCTCTCTACCCCTTCTTCGGAGTGCTGCTCAGTCCCATCTTCGCGGGTGCGGCCATGAGCTTGAGCTCCGTTTCCGTCATCACGAACGCGCTCCGTCTGCGTCGCGTGAAACTGTAATGGCGGGCCGCCGGAGTTCTGGATTCCTTCCACTGTGCAAATGTTGGCCTCGCCGCCGCAAGAGAGAGTTAGTCCTTGGCAATTCAAGTGGAGCGGCTCTTTTGAGCGAATCGTATTCAGGATGGCAGCGAATGAAGTCAAACATTTCATTGATATAGGGCCAGCGCGAATCGCAGCCAAGAGAACTGTCGCACGGTGGTGTCTTAGTTCCGCGCGCACCGCGCCACGATTGTTGACTGCGGTCAAGCCTTTCGCGGCTCGCACCAATGGACTGAGGGATGGCCGGCTCCGTGGCGTAGTAAGCCGTGCAGTGAATTGGCAAAACGACGTGCGTCGCCAAGCCGGATGGCACTGGAGAGTTGATCGCGAACGTTTGCGAATCGCTGAAGAACCAGAAGCCATGGCATAAATACGGTGAATCATAGGACGAATAAGTTGATTCACCACGAACAGATTTCGGGCCAACGCATAGAGGTTGGCCCGATGCAAAAACAACGCTAAAACAAAACGAAGACATAACAACATGAAGACTGTGAACAACAAAAACCTCCTGAGTGCAGGCGTCGCAATCGCAATCACATTGGCGGCTTGGCTGCCAACAAGTGCCAGTGCTGACGACACGAAGCCGATGAAGCCGATGAAAGGCGGAGAGCACATGATGATGCTGCAGGGAATTAACACCAAGCAGGAAGCGGATGCGCTCAAAACCGGCGATAGCATCGCCATGGTGTGCGCGAAGTGCAAAACCGTCTGGGTCACCCGTGTGAAGCAAGGTGTGAAGGGCGCTCAACTGCTGAATGAGGGCGGCCAACCCACCGAGCTTATCGGCACACACGCCTGCAAAGGGTGCAACAGCACGATTGTAGTCGCCGGTGTCCAGAAGGGCGCACACACCGAACTCAAGCACAGTTGCAACGCCTGCGGCGATGACTCGGCCTTCTGCTGCGCGACCAAGCCCGGCAGCGGCGCTACGAAAGGAATGGATAAGGAAAAAAAGTAAGCCTTGTTCCATGCTGAAGCGGTGGATGACCTCACCGTCACCACCGCTTCGGTTCTTTTCTAGCCGAGCTGTTCGGCAGCAAAAACGGGAAAGGTTTCAGCAAGAGAAGGCCAAGGGAAAGGCGTGAGAGGATGCGTATCAAGGGATGAACAAGAAATGTTCACGAACGACAAAATGGAAAGGCTTAACATGAAAACAAATCGCATCACCACAATGGCCCGCCTGTGCGGGTTGATCATCGGCCTCGCCCTATTGAGCGGAGCCTCCAGTGGCCTCAGGGCCGGAGAAATTCCGACGGGTAAAGGCGGAGCGACCAAGCTGCTCGAACTAAGCGGAAGGCTGGTGACTCCCAAGGTCGAAACGGCCGCACGCAATCCGATGTTGTGCGCCAAGTGCAAGGACGAGCTTGTGACTCGCACCGACTGGACGGTGCGCGGAGCCAATAAGCCTGTCATCACCGTGGCAAGCCACCTCTGTGGCGGCTGCGGCAATGAATGGGTCGTGTCCGGCCACGGCAAGGCGAAGACCAGCACGGCAGTCCACACTTGCACCAGTTGCGGCACGGAAAGCCTGGCTTGTTGCTCCATCAGCAAGGGCGGTGTCGCTGCAACCAAGGGCATGGAAAAGAAGTTCGAGGTCGCTCCCGTGAAGTAATAGCCGGTCGAATATCATTGGGTAACAACACAGGCGGTGAGCCTACTCACCGCCGCAACCAGAAAGACAAAATGAAAACAAAAAACTACCTGAGCCTGCTGGCAATCATAGCCACAGCACTGTCCTTGAATATCACGACGGCAACCGCGCAATCGGTGGATTCCGTCGAGTCGTTGAAGAACCACGCCATTGTGGTCAGTCCGCGAGCGAAGGAAACCTTTCCCTGGTTGACGCGTTCCGCGCTGCCGCGAACTGAAGCGTGCTGCCCCGTGAACGAACTCACCGCCGTGAAGAGCAATCGGGCGTTGGTCGCCAGCCCCCGCGTGTTGGAGCAGTTCCCTGAACTCACACGCTCCGCATCGACCCGTCCGGCATTCTCCATCGCGCCGCTTGTCGAGAAGAACGCAGCAGTGTTGTCCAGCCCACGAGCACGGGAGGAATTCCCGGCGCGCTCGCGCGGTACGCCGCCAGCCACAGCCAAGGGCGGGGCTACCAAACTAATGGAGTTGGGCAAGTGATGGATGGAGGACGGATGTGAGCCCCAACTTCATCCCTATCGCGGTCGCGACGAGTTTGCTGATCGCCGCGACGCTTGGTACCCAGGCGCTACCCCCGCGTCAGCAACCTGTCAGCGGTGTGGTCGAGGTCGTCGACTGTGCCAGCCGCACTATCACGCTCAAGCCGAAAGACGGAGCCGCGCCACTGACCTTCGTTTGGAATGAGAGCACGCGCTTCTCTCGCAAAGACGGATGCGCCAAGCGCAGTTTTGATTCCGGACAGACAGTACGCGTGTCGTATCACTGCGAAGTCAGACAGAACGTGCTACGCGAAGCCAGCTCGAAGGGCGCGTCTGCCGATTGTGGCGCGGTGTGCAAATGAGGTTGCCCATGAAATCATTTCCGTATCACACCATCTTCACGCTGACGACATCGGCCATCGTCGCCGTCTTGCTGCTGACAAGTTGCGTGGGAGTGCGGACGGAAGGAGAGAAGCGAGCGCGACAAGACCAAGAGACCGTCGGGCAAGTTTATCGTCCGAGCGGCGAGCGGCCCGCGTTGCCAAAGCTGGATACGAACGCGCCTCTCCATGACTTTCTGTTCTTCGCCATGCTCAATCAGCCGCAGGTCGAGGCGGCTTACTTCGACTGGGTCGCCTCGGTGCGGCGCATCACTGTCGAACGATCTTTACCCGACCCGCGCCTGACTTTCCAAAGCGACATCGCGGACACGGTGATGTCGCTGATGCCGGGGCTGATGATGGATTTTCCCGGCCCCGGCAAACTCAAGGCGGCGGCGAACGTGGCGGCAGCGGAGAGCGACACAAGATATTTCCTGTTCGAGTCCGCCGTCCTGCAAACGGCCTTCGCGTTGAAGAAGGCGTATTACCAACTGTATTTCCTCGATGCCAAAGTCAGCGTCAACCGGCAAACGCTCGCGCTCGTCGCGGATTTGGAGAGACTCGCCCGGACGCAGAATGAAGTCGGAAAGGTGACGCTACAGGATGTGTTGCGGGCGCAGATTGAACAAGACCGCCTCACGACCGAAATCGCCAATCTCGATGACTCGCACAATCCGTTGCTCGCGCAGTTCAAAGCCGCGCTGGGTCTGGCGGCGGAGCAGCCCAACCCGTCCGTGCCCGCGCAGTTCGAGTCCACGCCGCTTGACTTGAGTTCCGACCAGTTGTTCGCGTCGGCGCTGGCCCGCAATCCGCGCTTGAAAGCGATGGAGGCGGAAGTGCGCCGCGCCGACGCCTCGCTGAGACTGGCCTACAAGTCGCGGGTGCCGGACTTCAACGTCGGCGTGGAGGTCGATGCGAAGGCGTCGCCAGTTTTCGTGACGCCGCAACTTGGTGTGACCCTCCCGATTTGGCGTGACAAGATTGCAGCCGAGATTGCCGGGGCGCAGGCGGGCCAGCGGGCGGCACAGGCCCGGCTGTCCGCCGAGCAGATTGCCCTCGCCGTCGAATTCGCGGAGAAGACGTTCATGTTCCGGGAGAGCAGCCGCAATCTCGCGCTGCTGCAAGAACGGTTGCTGCCCAAGGCGCGGCAATCGGTTGAAGTGGCCCGCGCCGCCTACCTCTCCGGCCAGTTGGATTTTCTCAACCTCATCGACGCGCAGCGCACGCTGCTGGGCTTTCAGCTTTCCGAAGTCGAGGCCCGCACGCAGCGGGAACTGGCGCTCGCCGAACTCTCGCTCCTGATTCTTGGACAAGCTCCGGCCAATGCGCCTTTCTTGAACTCAGGCAGCGGTTCAGCACAGAAAGTCGAACCCGCATCCCGTTGACTCGTTATGAAACTCACTCGCTCCAAACTCATCGGCTTCCTGGTCATCACGGTATTCGCTGTGGCGGCTGCTGTGTTCTTCATGAATCCACACCACAGCGGAAACGGTCACGCGGTACACTCCGACCAGCTTTACACCTGTGGGATGCACCCGCAGGTCATACAGAACAAGCCGGGCAACTGCCCAATCTGCGGAATGAAGCTCACGCCGGTTCGCAAGCAACCAGGCACGAAGGATGGTTCGGCCAACACTGTGACCACAGCAGCCAGCGATGAACGGAAAGTAAAATACTACAAGTCCACCATGCTGCTCGGCGAAATCAGCCAAGCGCAGCGCAAGGACAGCATGGGCATGGACATGGTTCCGGTTTACGAGGACGAAGCCGCCGACTCGTCCACCATCTCCATCGACCCGGTGACGGTGCAGAACATGGGCATCCGCACGGGTGTCGTCACCAAGGGGCCGCTGCGCCGCAGCATCCGCTCGGTGGGCGTGGTTGATTTCGACGAGACGACGCTGGCGGACGTGACGACGAAGTTCAAAGGCTGGATTGAAAAGCTCTACGTCGATGCGACCGGCAAACAGGCGCACAAGGGCGAAGGGCTGTTCGAGATTTACTCGCCGGAACTTGTCAGCGCCCAGACCGAGTATCTGCTCGCGCTGAATCAAACCACAGGCGTTCCGGGGACGGAATCATTGCGGGCCACGGCACTGACCAAGCTGAAATTCTTCGACATCTCCGATGAGCAAATTGCTGAGTTGGAGAAGACTCGGCAGGCGAAGAAGACGCTGCGCGTGTCTGCGCCTCGTGACGGCATCGTGGTCGAGAAGATGGCGGTCGAGGGCCAGATGGTGGACGCAGGCATGAAGCTCTACCGACTCGCCGACCTCGGCATCGTGTGGGTGCAGGCGCAGGTTTATGAGCAAGACCTCGCGTTCGTGCGACTTGGACAGGAAGCCACAGTGAGCCTGTCGTATCTGCCCGACCGCAAGTTTCGTGGGCGCGTGACCTACGTTTATCCGACCGTGGACGAGAAGACGCGCACGGCCCGTGTGCGGATGGAGTTCCACAATCCCGGCTACTTTCTCAAGCCCGGCATGTTCGCTACGGTGGAGTTGCAGGCGGAGTTGGAGCCTTCGGCGCTGCTCGTGCCGGACATGGCCGTGCTGCGAAGCGGGGAGAAGAACACGGTGTTCATCGCGCTGGCTGGGGGGAAGTTTGAGCCGCGCACCGTGACGCTAGGCCCGCGCTCCGAGAACAATTTCTACCAAGTCCTGAGCGGGCTGAATGAAGGCGAGCGTGTCGTGACCTCCGGCCAGTTCATGCTCGATTCGGAAAGCCAGTTGCGTGAAGCGATTCAGAAAATGCTGCAACCGGGCAGCGCGACGGCGACCAACGAGCACGCAGGACATGGCGTCACTTCAACCAACGCCACAACCGCCGCCGCGTCATCCGACATCGTTTACATCTGCCCCATGCCGGAGCACGTCGCGCTGAAATATCCGAAGCCGGGCAAGTGTCCGCTCTGCGGCATGGCGCTCGTGCCGGTGACAGCGGAGTTGCTCGCCAAGATTCAGCCCGGCGGTCGCGTCGAGCACTACACCTGTCCGATGCCGGAGCACAGCGATGTCAAACTCGACAAGCCCGGCAAGTGCCCGCGCTGCGGCATGACGCTCATTCCCATGATGCTGACACCGCCGCCTCCACCCCCGAAGGCTCCCGTGCCAGAGGGGCATCAGCACTGAAAAGGTTATGCTCAAGGGCATCATAGACTTTTCGCTGCGGAACAAGTTCATCGTTCTGCTTTCCACGCTCGCGCTCGTGCTCGGCGGCTTGTTCGCGCTGCGGAACATTCCCCTCGATGCCATTCCCGACCTCTCGGACACCCAGGTCATCATCTACACCGAATGGCCGGGGCAAGCGCCGCAGATTGTCCAAGACCAAGTGACCTATCCCATCACCACCAAGATGCTCTCGGTGCCGAAGTCGAAGGTCGTGCGGGGCTACTCCTTCTACGGCTTCTCCTTCGTGTATGTGATTTTCGAGGACGGCACGGACCCGTATTGGGCGCGGAGCCGCGTGCTCGAATACCTCAGTGCCATCGGCGGGCAGTTGCCCAAGGGCGTCACACCGTCGCTCGGCCCGGACGCGACCGGCGTCGGTTGGGCGTTTATGTATGCCCTCAACTCGACCAACCGCAGCCTCGCTGAGCTGCGTTCGATGCAGGACTGGTATTTGAAATACCAACTCACGTCCGTCGATGGTGTGGCGGAAGTGGCCAGCCTCGGCGGGTTCGTGAAGCAGTATCAAGTCACCGTTGACCCGACACGTCTCCGCGCTTACGGCCTCTCCATCTCCGAGGTGAGCATGGCCGTGCAACGCAGCAACGGCGAAGTCGGCGGGCGCTCCATCGAGATGGCGGAAAAGGAATTCATCCTGCGCGTGCGCGGTTACGTGCAGTCGCTCGACGATTTGAGAAAAGTGGCCGTGGGCGTCGGGACGAACGGCGTGCCGATTCTGCTCGGCGAAATCGCCAACGTGCAATTCGGCCCGGACATGCGGCGGGGCATCGCGGAACTCAACGGCGAAGGCGAAACGGTCGGCGGCATCGTCGTCGTGCGTTACGGCGCGAATGCCCGGCAGGTGATTCAGGATGTGAAGAAACGTCTCGACGCTGGAGGAAAAGCTCATCGAGGAAAGCATCGTGGTCGCGCTGGTTTGCGTCGCCTTCCTGCTGCATCTGCGCAGCGCGCTGGTGGCCATCCTGATTTTGCCCATCGCGGTGCTGATGTCGTTCCTCGTCATGTATGGGCAGGGCATCAGTTCCAACATCATGTCCCTCGGCGGCATTGCCATCGCCATCGGCGCAATGGTGGATGCGGTCATCATAATGATTGAGAACGCGCACAAGCACATCGAGCACGACGGCGGCAAGAAGCCTCACTGGCAAATCATCCGCGACGCTTCCATCGAGGTCGGGCCGACGCTGTTCTACTCGCTGCTCGTCATCACGGTGTCGTTCATCCCGGTCTTCTCCTTGCAGGCGCAGGAGGGGCGGATGTTCAAACCGCTCGCCTTCACGAAGACGTATTCGATGGCGGCGGCGGCGCTGCTCTCCATCACGCTCGCGCCGATTCTCATGGGCTTTTTCATCCGTGGAAAGGTGCCGCCGGAAGAAAAGAACCCCATCAACCGCGCCCTCATCTGGCTTTACCATCCGCTGATTGATTGGGTCATCCGCTGGCGCTGGCAGGTCATCATCGGCGCAGCGGGCGTCATCGTCTGGGTGTTCTTTCCGTGGAATTGGGTGGTGACAAACCGGCTGTCGGAAGGGCCGACGAAGACCTTCGCAGCCAAGGTCGGCAAGGCGTTTCCATTTCAGAACCTTGGCTCCGAGTTCATGCCGCCGCTTTACGAAGGCGACCTGCTCTACATGCCGACGACCTTCCCCGGCATCTCGCCGACCAAGGCGAGGGAAATTTTGCAGCAGACGGACAAAATCATCCGCTCGTTCCCGGAAGTGCATCACGTCTTCGGAAAGATTGGCCGCGCAGAAACCGCGACCGACCCCGCGCCGTTCGACATGGTGGAGACGACCATCATGCTCAAGGACGAAAAAGAATGGCCTGCCGTGAACATCAAGGACTCGGCGGGCAAGGTCGTCGCGCACCGCCGCCGCACCGCCGACGAACTGGTGGACGCACTCAACGCCGCCATCCAAATCCCCGGCCTGAACAACGCATGGACAATGCCCATCAAGACGCGCATCGACATGCTCGCGACCGGCATCAAGACGCCCGTAGGCATCAAAGTCGCGGGCGCGAACCTCGCGGAGTTGGAGCGCGTGGCTTCCGAGATTGAAGTGGTGGTGCGGCAGGTGCCCGGCACGTCGAGCGTCTTTGCCGAGCGCGTCATGGGCGGCAACTACATCGAGTTCCACATCAACCGCGATGAGATTGCCCGCTACGGTTTGACGGTCGGCGCGGTGCAGGACGTTCTGGAAGTGGCGCTCGGCGGGATGCCGCTGACCACGACCGTCGAGGGCTTGGAGCGTTACACGGTGAATCTGCGTTACGACCGCGACTTCCGCGAGAACCTCGAAGCCTTGCGCGAAATCATCGTGCCGACGCCGACCGGAGCGCAGGTGCCGCTCGGCCAGTTGGCGAAGGTCGAAGTCGTCCGCGCCCCAATGGGCATCAAGAGCGAGGGCGCGGTGCCCAATGCGTGGATCTACGTGGACGTGAAAAACATCGACGTGGGCACTTACGTCCAGATGGCGCAGCGGGCGGTGAACGAAGCCGTGGCCAGCGGCGCGGTGAAACTGCCGAGCGGGTTCAACATCTTTTGGAGCGGCCAATACGAATACATGCTCCGCGCCCAGCAACGATTGATGATCGTCGTGCCGCTCACGCTCATCATCATCGTCCTCATCATCTATCTCAACACGCGCTCCGCCATCAAGACCGCCATTGTCCTGCTGGCCGTGCCGTTCTCACTTGTCGGCGCGTTTTGGATTCTCTACCTGCTCGACTACAACCTGAGCGTAGCCGTGTGGGTCGGCATCATTGCCTTGGCTGGATTGGACGCGGAAACCGGCGTTGTGATGCTGCTCTACCTCGACCTCGCCTACGAACAGTGGGCCAGGGAGAACAAGATGCGGAACGTCACCGACTTGCGCGACGCCATCTATCACGGCGCGGTCAAGCGTGTCCGCCCGAAAGCCATGACGGCGTGTGTCATCATCGCGGGTCTGCTGCCCATACTGTGGAGTCACGGCGCGGGCGCGGACGTGATGAAGCGCATCGCCACGCCGATGATTGGCGGCGTCATCACATCGACCGTAATGGAACTGGCCGTCTATCCCGCCATCTTCTACGTCTGGCGTTCGCGCCGTCTCAGCACTTCACCAACTCCGGCAATCACTGCCGCAACCTCCGAACCAGGAAAGGAAATCGTATGAGTCAATTCGATGCCAGCAACGGCGACTGCCAATACGTCCAGTGCGCCGTCTGCGAGAAAGTCATCACGGGTGGAAAATGGTTCGCCCGCATCAAGCACGGCGAGTGGATGGTCGCCCTGTGCTGTCCGCTCTGCACCGAGGCGTTCGAGTCCAAACCGCACGCTTACGTCCGGCGCATTGAGTCGCTGGCCTACATGCGTTCGCTGCGGGGGCCGGAGCAGGAATCCCCACCCAGTCTGTAAGCACCATGAAGTACGCGCTTCCCGAACCTCCCGTGCCGACAGGTCGCGCCCGCATCGCTGCATCGACCGACAAGGCGCTGGCTTGTGTTTGCGCCGAGGCGGACCGCCGGATGCTCGAAGGCCCGCGCTCGCGCACTAGCGAGTTCGTCCAGTTGCTGCGTGTTATGCGTGACTTCCTGCGTGGGTTCCGCGTCCTGCATTTTGTCGGGCCATGCGTCACGATGTTCGGTTCGGCCAGGACTCGTGAGGACGATCCCCATTACCAACTTGCCCGGGAAATGGGCGCGGCAATTGCACGGCTCGGATTCACCGTGATGACTGGCGGCGGGCCGGGCATCATGGAAGCCGCAAATCGCGGCGCGAAGGAGGCGGGAGGGCGTTCGGTCGGTTGCAATATCGAACTCCCGTTCGAGCAGAAGCCAAACGCCTACCTAGACCGTTGCGTGACGATGCATTACTTCTTCGTCCGCAAGACCCTGCTCGTTAAATACTCCTACGCCTTTGTCGTTTTCCCCGGCGGCGCGGGCACCGTGGACGAGTTGTTCGAGGCATTGACGCTCATCCAGACCGGCAAGATCGAGAACTTTCCCATCATCGTCGTGGGCATCGACTACTGGCGAGAGATGGTCGGTTTCATCGAGAAGATGGCGCGCGTGGGCACCATCAGCACAAAAGACCTCGACCTGATTTTCGTGACTGACTCGGCGGATGACGCCATTGAGCACATTCGCAATAAAGCCATCACCCCCTTCGGCCTCAAACCTGCCGTCCGCCGGCATCTTCCGCTGCTCGGTGAGTGCGGCTTGTGTGGCACCGAGCAGTGCTGTTGCGGCGAGTCAAACTCCGCATCGCACAATCTGCAAAGGCGACCACTATGAGCGGACTGCAAGAAGCCATCGCCTATTTTTCAATGGAGATTGCCCTGGACCCGGCGATGCCGACTTACAGCGGCGGCTTGGGCGTGCTCGCGGGCGATACGATTCGTTCCGCCGCCGACCTGAAGGTGCCAATGGTCGCGGTGACGCTCCTGCACCGCAAAGGCTATTTCAACCAGAAGCTCGATTCGAGCGGCTGGCAAACCGAGTCGCCGGCGGAATGGCCCGTCGAGAAGTTTTGCCGCGAACTTCCGACGCACGCCAACGTCTTCATCGAGGGTCGCGAGGTAAAGCTGAAAGCCTGGCAATACACGATCAAGGGTGCCGGCGGCCACGAAATCCCGGTGATTCTTCTCGACACTGATCTGGCGACCAACGCCGAGTGGGATCGCACGCTCACCCACTGGCTCTACGGCGGAGACGCGCACTATCGGCTTTGTCAGGAAGCCGTGCTGGGCATGGGTGGCGTGCGAATGTTGCGCGCGCTCCGCTTCGACCACATCCGTCGCTTTCACATGAACGAGGGTCACTCCAGCCTGCTGACCGTGGAGTTGTTGCGGGAACACACTCTGCGGCACGCGCGTCGTGTGTTCAACCACGACGACGTGGAACAGGTCCGCCAGCAATGCGTCTTCACCACGCATACGCCGGTCCCTGCCGGGCACGACCAGTTTCCGCTGGAGATGGTGCGCCGATTGATCGGCCCGCCGGAGTTGTTTGAGATGAAGGAAGTCTTCTGCTGCGAAGGCGTCCTCAACATGACTTATCTCGCGCTCAATCTCAGCCATTACGTCAACGGAGTGGCGAAGCGGCATGGTGAAGTTTCGCGCCACATCCTGACGCCGCGCGATGCCAATCAAGGCCCCATCCCTTAGCGACAACTAAAATTCCCGCTGACGACAACTAAAATTCCCCATGGCTGGGGAAAGCTCTGGTGATTTTGCGGTCGGGCCGCGGGCCTGACCGGGCAGACTGCCGGAGCA
>JACPZS010000080.1 GCA_016195385.1 Verrucomicrobiota bacterium | reverse complement strand
TCGACCTTCACCGCCGGATCGCTCGTTGGACTTGGCCGCTTTGGATGTACGTTTCCATCACCGGCGTGCTCGTGTACCTTATGCTTTATCAATGGTTCCCGGCCAAGTAGGTTTGCTGGAAGTTTCGCCGGCGGAAATTTTTCTGTGCCGTAACAAAATCTGCCATCGACGTGAGCAACCAATCCAAGCCCGCGATTTATTTCAGGCGCATCGGCATTGTCACGGTGATTGCGCTGGCGGCTTTCGGTGCGGGAGCGCGCTTTTATTACAACTTTTGCAATCGGCCGCGGCAAACACCGGAATGGGTAGCGGCGCGTTTGGACACGACAATTGAGCGTGGCCTGAATTATCTGCACAGCATGTCCGCGTTCACGAAACTTTACGCGGACGGTGGCGAATCACCCGTGCATCATTTTTTGATCGAGGAAATACTACGTCATCAAGAGCACGAGGGCCTGCGATTCCAATTGGCGCTCGCGCGCAAAACCAACGCGGCGGATGAAGCGTGGCGAAAATACTACGGTTTGCCAGGCTGGCCGCGCGACGAGTTGACGGACGAGGATCGCCGGCAGATCAAATTCTTCGTCGCCGATGTCAAGAATCTCTACACGGCCTGGATCCTGAACGCACTTTATCCGGACTGGACGCAGTTACCTCCCTGGGCGCACGATTTAATCTATGTTCAGCCGGAGCGGTTGCCGAGGTCTTCCGATTTGGCCCACGCCCGGTTCGCGCTTTACCTGCTGAAACAACTTTGGCCGCAAAATGCGCAACGGCTTGGCGTGGATGATCTCGTGGCACGAATTGATTCCAGGCTCGCAACAATTCATCGCTGGGCACCCCGTTGCAGCGACAGTTATCAATTAAGGCTCGCCACCTGGCTGCTGCTGAAAGGCCGCGTCCCCATTTCGCAACGGTGGATTGAGCGCACGCTGATAAGCCAAAACTCTGACGGTGGCTGGACTTGGATTCCGAGCTGCGGGCGCGTGGGGCGGGAAATGTTCGGCGCGGATTCATTTTCAGATGTGTCGGCGCCGCACACGACTTTTCTCGCGCTGCTCACTTTGACGCTTTACCGCGAACAGATGCGGGCTGCCGGCACCTATCCAATGGGCGCACGAAACTGATCTGACGAAAGTGGAATTTGACCCGCTTGGCGATTGCTGTCGGCGTTACTTTCCTTTGAGTTGCTCCCAGAGTGAATCGTAACTCGCCGCGGCGGCGTCCAGTTCTTGAATAAACTCGCAGCGGTCGAGAACTTCCACCGCTGGATAAAGACCGGGATTGTTCAAGTCTGCCGGGGTGATGAATTTCCGGGCGGCCTGGTTCGGCGTGGCGTAGTGCAGGAAATTCGCGTTGCGCGCGCTGATTTCCGGATCGAGCAGGTGGTTGATGAATTTTTCGGCCATGTCACGATGCTGTGCGCCGGCCAGCACGGCGAGATTGTCCATCCACAGCGGCGCGCCTTCTTTCGGCACGAGATAAACTGTTGCGGGAATCTCCCGCGCGCTGCGCATGCCGTCGCCGCTGAAAACGATGGCGGCCGAGGCTGTCTTCGCGACAACTTGGTTGCGTCCCATGACGCCATCGCGCAAACCGAGGGATCGGCGTTTGGTTTTCTTCAGCAGTTCGCCGGTCTGGCGGAGCTGGCTGGCGTCAATGGAATTGAGGCTCCAGCCTTTGAACTTGAGCGCCGCGCCGATCAGTTCGCGAGACGAGGCGATCAAGGTGAAAGGACCGATGGTTTGCCTCGGCTCGAAGACTACGCCCCAGGTTGGCTCAACAATTTTCCCGGCGGGCGGGCGCAAAAAAATTCCCACCGTGCCCCAAAGGTAACCAACGGTGTATTGATTTCCGGGATCGAACGGTGGGTTGGCAAATTTTGGCGCGAGATGCCGCAGATTCGGAATGTTTTCGTGGCGCAACGGCGCGAGCAAGTTCGCCTTGCGCAGGCGCGGCACCATCTGCGCGGGCGGCAAAATTATATCGAACTCAGTGTTTCCGGCTCGCACGAGATCCAGCATGCTCTCGGCGTCTTCGTACTGCGTCAGGTTTACCCGGCAGTCATTTTTCTCCACAAAGGACTGAACGACCGCAGGGTCGATGTAGTCGCTCCACAGAAACAGGTTCAGTTGGTTTGCGGCTGCGAACGCCTGCGGCGTGAGGAGAAATCCCAGGAGCGCGGCGAAAATCGTTTTTTCCCAGGACCAGGCGTGAAACTTCGTCGTTGGCAGTTCGGATAATGTTTTCAAAGTGCGCACGGGTATAGCGGATCGATAATCGCATGGCAAGGGGCATGGCGTTGAAACGCGCGGCCGCCGCATTCTCCGCCGCTTGAATCACAGGCAATCCAAACGCCCGCCGACTTTTCGCTTTGGGCACTTGCCGGTTTCCGGCGGTGAAATCATCCGCGCGCGACAAAATTTTCCCCGGGTGTGCATCCAGTTTTCTCCGCGCGTCGTAGTGCTTTGTGTTAGCCGCACAAAATTGATGCGCGCATTGAAAACAATTAAACAAGACCATCATGAAAAACTATTCGTTCACCCGGACGGCCGCCCTGGCCGTAGCCAGCCTGTCGCTGGCCAGCGTTCCCCTGCACGCCTCCAGTCATCGCGAGGCGCCGATGATCACGCATTTGCCGAAACTGGACAGCACCGACTTCTACATGTTCAACAGCTATGAAGCCGGCCGGTCCAATTTTGTCACCATCGTCGCGTGTTACATTCCCATCCAAGCGCCGTACGGCGGCCCGAACTTCTTTGAGATGGACCCCGACGCGCTTTACGAAATCCACGTGGATAATGACGGTGACGCCAAGGAAGATCTCACCTTCCAGTTCCAGTTCACCAACACGCGCAAAGACATCGCGCTGCCAATTGGCCCGGCGGGCAATCAGCGGATGAACGCGATTCCGCTTGTGCAAGCCGGCCAGATCTTTTCCACAAACAACGCCGCGCTCAATGTCGTGGAGAGTTACACGATCAAGTTGATCAAAGGCAATCGCCGCACGGGCACAACACAGGACATCACCAACGCGAAGGATGGCTCCAAAACTTTCATCAAACCTGTCGATTACATTGGGGCCAAGACCTTGCCGGACTACGAAGCCTATGTTGATTTGCTGACTTACAGCATCAGCATTCCGGGATCAGCGACGCCCGGTCGTGTCGTGGTCACGCAGCGCAAAGATCCGTTTGTCGTGAACCTCGGCGAGACATTCGACCTGATAAACTTCAATCCGCTCGGTCCCGTCGATGGCCGCCGCGACGTGTTGGATGACGACAATGTGACGGCGATTATTTTGGAAATTCCGAAAGAGGCGCTGCTCAAAAACGCCAATTCGCCCATCATCGGCGCATGGACGACCGCGAGTAAAATTTCCGCCGCTGGCACCAATCAAGTTTCGCGCTTGAGCATGCCGCTTGTGAACGAACTCGTCATCGGCCTCAAGGACAAAGACAAGTTCAGCATGAGCGAGCCGAAGGATGACGTTGCGAACTTCGTCGATTACGTCACGCATCCGACGCTGCCGGCGTTGATCGAACTCCTTTTCGGTGTGAAAGCGCCGACGGCGTTTCCGCGCAATGATCTCGTGGCTGTGTTTGCCACCGGCGTATCTGGTTTGAATCAACCCGCCAATGTTTCGCCTGGTGAAATGACGCGCTTGAACACCGCCATCGCCGCCGTGCCGCGTGAACAGCAAAACAATCTTGGCGTCATCGCCGGCATCACCAAAGGCGTGCTGGATGCCTCGAAAGCCGACCTCGCTGGCTTCCCGAACGGACGCCGCCCCGGGGACGACGTGGTGGACATCGCGCTTCGTGTTGTGATGGGCAAGTTGCTCACACCAGACGTTGCGCCCATCGGGGACGCGCCGTTGACGGACGGAGCCTACATCGACGCGCGTATGTTCCGCGACAAGTTTCCTTACTTGAACTCACCCATCGTCACCTCGCCGCTCGACTTGAACGAGATCTCAATTACGCTGCAATCCGCCGCCAAGCCGCAGGGTCCTTACTCCAGCGTGCCTGTGGAATACGATCAGGCCGGCAGAACCATCAGCACGTCCAAGCCCACCGGCGACGCGTTTTTCTACAAGCTGAAAACCAACGCGAAAATCGGTCTGGATGAAATCAGCACGACGAAGGAGAAGGTCATCATCGGCATCAATCCGCTCTGAGCGAAGTTGTCGCGTCATCAGCGGGCCGTGCTGGCCAAACTGGCACGGCCCGTTCGCAGAATCTGAGACGAACGGTTCCAGATGGCGGCAAAAGAAATTTTAAGAATTTCGTGGCAAGAAACCAAAACATGACCACGTAATTGAAACGTCCCGCTCGTGTGAGCGGGCGGCGGGTTTTGATGAAGAATCGTGTGTGCATCAAAACCCGCTTTTTTCTTCTTCAATCATCATGGTTGTTGGAATTAGGTTTTCCGCACGAAACAATTTTGACCCACACAAACCTTTCTCGATGAGCAACCTCGCCAGAACATATCCGAGTTCGGCCTTCAAGCATGGGTGGAGATTACTGCTTCTGCTGTCGGCGCTCGTGATGGTTTCGGCTTTAGCGTGTGCGAATCCGATCGTGCCGCGCGACGACAAAGAGGTGCTGGAAGTTTTGCCAAGCAAGGCCGCCGCGGCGGACGCTCGCGCGCTGCGCCGCCGTCAAAAGGAACTGGCCAGCGATCCGGAAAACCTCGAGATGTCGCTGGGCCTGGCGAAGGAATATATCGAAACGAGCCGCGCGGAATCCGACCCGCGTTATCTGGGTTACGCCGAAGCGACGCTCGCGCCGTGGTGGCATCTGCCACAGCCGCCGATCGAGGTGCTTGTCTTGCGCGCCACGGTGCGCCAGAGCAGCCACGATTTTGAAAGTGCCCTCGCCGACCTCGCGCAAGTGCTCAAGCTCGATCCCAACAATGCCCAGGCGTGGGTTACGCGTGCGACCATCCTCCAGGTTCGTGGCGAATACGCCGAGGCCAAAAAAGCCTGTGTGCCGCTGCTTCGTCTCGCGCCGGAATTGATCGCCGTGACTTGCGTCAGCAGCATCGCCAGTCTCACCGGCGAGGCAGCGAAGAGTTACGAACTTTTGGAGCGCACGCTCCAACGAAACACCAACGCGCCCGTCACGGAAAAATTGTGGGCGCTGACTGTCCTAGCTGAGACCGCGGAACGAATGGGCCGGGCCAGCGACGCCGATCAATTCTTCAAACAAGCGCTCGCGCTCGGACATCGGGGCGGTTATTTGCTCGGCGCATACGCGGACTTTCTCCTCGATCAAAATCGTTCAGTGGAAGTTATCGAATTGTTGAAGGAGGCTCTGCGCGCTGATGGTCTATTGCTGCGCGTCGCGCTTGCGGAGCACATTCAAAATTCAAAATCCAGAATTCAAAACTCGTCGCACGAATCGCATGTTGCCGCGTTGCGTGATCGCTTCGCAGCCAGTCGCCAGCGCGGTGACACTGTCCATCGCCGCGAGGAAGCTCGCTTTGTTTTGCATTTGCTGAATCAGCCGAAGGAGGCATTGCGTCTGGCCACCGAAAACTGGACCGTGCAACGCGAACCGGCCGACGCCCGCATCTTGCTCGAATGCGCCAGCGCCGCCCATGATGCGACGGCCGCCAAACCCGTGCTGGACTGGATGAGCACGAACCAGCTCGAAGACGTCCGATTGACGAAACTTACCAAAGCCTCCGTCGCCAAGAAATGAAACTGCGCCGCTCACTTCAGGTGGTTTTGACGGCACTCGCGCTGTGGGCGGGCAGTCCGCTGTTCGCACACAAGTTGAGCGACAGTTATCTCTCGCTAAAAATAGAAAGCGCGCAAATCACTGGCCAATGGGATATCGCGTTACGCGATCTCGAACTCGCGGTCGGCCTCGACGCGAACGAAGATGGCGTCATCACTTGGGGCGAGCTGCGCGCGCAGCATGACGCGCTGGCTGCATACGCGCGGGAGCGGTTGCGATTTCAATGCGGCGAGAGCAACGGCACGCTGCGTGTCACCGAACACCTCGTGGATCGACACACCGACGGCACGTACGCGGTGATACGTTTCGTCGTGGATGGGCTGCAGGTGGAGCGCGCGCTGGAGATGAGTTATCGCGCATTGTTCGATCTCGACCCGCAACATCGCGGGCTGCTGAAACTCGAGGCAAACGGCCAGGTGCAGACGGCGGTGTTTGGTCCGGAGCGCGCGACGCAGCGATTCGAACTGAGCGAAGCGCGTCGCGGTCGCCAATTCCTTGCGTTCGCCGGCGAAGGCGTGTGGCACATCTGGATCGGCTTCGATCACATTTTGTTTCTGCTCGCGCTGCTGTTGCCGGCCGTGCTGGCGCGGAACGGCGCGGCGTGGAGCGCATTGCCGGCGTTTCGACCGGCGTTCATAAATGTCCTCAAGATTGTGACGGCCTTCACCGTCGCGCACTCGATCACGTTAAGCCTCGCAACGCTGGGCATCGTGAAGCTGCCATCGCGCTGGGTCGAATCCGCCATCGCCGCCTCGGTCATGCTGGCCGCGTGCAACAACCTGCTCCCGTTTTTTCAAGGCCGCGCCTGGTTGGTCGCTTTCCTCTTCGGACTCATTCACGGGTTCGGGTTCGCAAATGTGCTTTTGGATTTGGGTCTCGCAGGCAAAGGCCTCGTGCTCGCGCTCGTCGGCTTCAATCTCGGCGTGGAAGCGGGCCAGCTCGCAATCGTGGGCGTCTTTCTACCGATTGCATTCGTATTGCGGGGTTCGTGGTTCTATCAACGCCTCACGCTGCAACTCGGCTCCGTCGCGATAGTTTTGATGGCCGGAACCTGGATGTGCGAACGGGTGTTCGATTTCAAGTGGCTGCCGTTTTAGCGATCCGTTGTTTTCGCGCCGGCGAAATTTCGTTGTTTCAATCGAAGGTCGTTTGCCGGATTCTCCGACAACGATTTTTATGAACTTCACCAAAGAGCAACTCTGGCAACGATTCCAAAAATACTACGCCGAGTTTCCGAGTCTCGGCCTCGCCCTCGATCTTAGTCGCGTGAATTTTCCCGAC
>JACPZS010000079.1 GCA_016195385.1 Verrucomicrobiota bacterium | reverse complement strand
GGCTTGCGGTGCCGGCCAATCGCTGGGGCAGCGCGGTCTATTCGGCGGCGCAGCTCAAGACGATGCAGGAAGTCATTACGCTGGTGGTGTTCGCTGGCTTTTCGGTCCTGTACCTGAAGGAGCCGCTCGGCTGGAATCACGCGATCGGCTTCGCCTTCATCGCGGCGGGCGCATTCTTCATTTTTATTTCGCAGAGCGGATTCAAGTTTTGCGCTTCTTGCGCTTTTTTGCGGCAACTCCACCTCAAGGCGAAAGACGTTCAATGCGCCACGAATTGTCCGGCTGGCGCGTGTAAGCGAAGCGGTCGTGGAGGCGGCTGGGCCGGCCCTGCCAGAATTCAATGCGCGCGGGCCGGAGCACCAGCCCGCCCCAGTGCGGCGGAATCGGCACATTTTCGTCAGGATATTCGCGCTCGAAATGCCGGTAACGTTCTTCGAGCACCGCGCGGCTCGCGAGCGTTTCGCTCTGGCGCGACGCCCACGCGGCCAGCCGGCTTTCGCGCGGGCGAATTTTGAAGTAGTCCTCGGACTCTTTGCGACTCAGCCGCGTGACTTCGCCCGTCGCGCAAACCTGCCGCTCCAGTTCCGCCCAGTAAAAGACGAGCGCGCCGTGCGGATTGTCGATCAACTCCTGGCCTTTGCGGCTTTCATAATTCGTATAAAAGCTGAAGCCGCGCTCATCGGCGGCACGGAGCAACAAAATCCGCGCGGAAGGCCGGCCGAGGCGATCCGCCGTCGCGAAGGTCATGGCGTAAGGCTCCGGCAACTGAGCTTCCAGTGCCACTTGCAGCCACCGGCGAAACTGCTGGATCGGATCGGCGTCAAGATCTTTGCGATCCAAAGCGCCTACAGTGTAGTCGCGGCGAAGATGGGTGATGTTCATAAAATTATCTGGTGTCTGCCTTCATAACTGCCGCGTTAGTTCCTCTGTCTCCAATTCGGTGTCCTTCAGAATTTTGTTGAGCAATCCGGGGCCAATTGTTTCGCCCGCGTGAACCGGAACCACGGTTCGTCGTCCGTCGGGATGATGCATGAAATGATGACTGCCCTTCACGCGGAGAACCACAAATCCCACTCGTTGCAGCGCCGCGACGACCTCGCGCCCACGTAACCGAGGCAAGCGCGGCATACTCAGACGGTGACACGTTGCACGCCGATGAACTCAGTAGTAGCGCCGGCATCGTGCTCGACCTCTAAACACAACTCGATGGCCTCGCGCACGCGCACCATGAGTTTGTCGAGCGAGCGCGCCTGAGTATGACAACCGCGTAACTCTGGAACGCTGGCCACGTAATAGCCTTCAGCATCTCGTTCGACGATTACACTGAAATTTCGTCGGTTGGCTTTTCGCATGGAAGCGGTATGCCAGAATTTTACCGCACGCGCAAGGCCGTCAACGAATAAACTCGTGCGCGGCTACAGGGCGCGGCGATTGGAACCGCGACGGCCCGTCGCCGTTAGATGCGCATGGTTCGGCATTCTCAATCGATATCCCACATCGTCAAAAACGCGTTGGTGCCAGTCTCGTCAATCCAGAGAACTTCACTCCAGCGACGATTCTGGCCGATTCGCAGCCACCGTGCATTGTGACGGGGCTGGTGCACTCGAAAGTAAACACGCGCCTGTGGTCCTAAAGCCTCCACTCGCCGCCACTCCTTCGGTCCTTTCGGAGCAAGCGAAGCGAAGTCGACCGACGATGGCTGAAATCCGCTCCTATCAACCGTGGCGCGCATAGCCTCTGGTAGGGCGCAGAACGACAGGTGCGCAGCCCATTCGATCGCAACGCCAAAGTGATCAGTGGTCCGAAAGGACAGGTCACGAACGCCAGCCGGCACAGGTGAACATACATACCTCGCCACCAGTGCGTCGGGCCGATGCCTGACGTGGGAGACGATGCCGGCCACAAGCGCGACACAGCCTACGAGGAGCAATCGCCTCTGGAGTGACATGTGGCTTTGGAGCTTCTCATGCCGAACATTTTGATTGGCCATCCCCTCTCACGCCTGCGCCGGGATCATGCCGCTCGCGCGCGCGAAATTAAACAACCCGCCGGCATCGACCACGGGGCGGACTTCGCCCAGCGGTTTGAACGAATAAACTTTTCCCGTGGCCTTCACTGTGACGGTGCTCGCATCGAGATCGACAGTGACCACGTCGCCGTTTTTCAAAAGCTCGCACAAGCGATCGGCGCACTCGCACGGATAAAGTTCGCCGGTCGCGACGCAGTTGCGGAAAAAAATCCGGGCGAAGCCTTCGGCCAGCACAATGCGGCAACCGGCCGAGCCGAGCGCGATGGGCGCGTGTTCGCGCGAACTGCCGCAACCGAAATTCCGTCCGCCGATCACGATCGGATACTCGCTGTCGAACTGGCCGGGCTTCACGAATCGAGTGGCGTAGAGCGACTCCGGCAGGCCGCACAGCGCGTAGCTGCCGAGCTTTTCGTATTCTTCGGGAATGGTCGGCACGAGCGTCAAATACTGCGCCGGGATGATTTGATCCGTGTCGATGTTGTCGCGCACCACGTAAACCGGACCGGTAAAAACTGATTGCATGGGCAAAATCTGGCGAGTGGCGCGCGGCTTTTCAACCAGATTGTGACGGCGCAAGCCGGGCGGTTCTGAATTTTGGACTGTTCTCGCGTTCGCTGGAGGTTCAATTTTCGTGCGGCATTATGTTTCCCAAAGCCGCCATCTTTTTGTGCGTCGCGCTCGTGTACGCCGCACTTGCCCGCGCGCAAACTCCGACCATCGCGCGCATCGTCCCGGCGGCGATCTCACCAAGCGCAACCACGACAGTTGCGATTTACGGCGAAAACTTGCGCGGCGCGGTGAGTTTGTGGACAAGTTTTCCCACCGAGGAAATTGCGCTGCTGGAAGACACCAAGGGCCGCCCGGCTCCGGATAAAGTGGAATTCCGAATCCGTCTGCGCGCGGATGCGACCACCACTCCCGGCGCGGTGCGGCTGGCCACCACCAATGGCGTCTCGGAGTTGCGCCTGCTGGGCTTCGACAATTTTTCCAGCACGCCAATGAATTCCGAGCGGACGAATTTCACGCAAGCCACGCACTTGAAACTGCCCGGCGCGGTGGATGGTTTCTGCCGCGCGACAATTTCCGAGTTTTACAAAGTTGCGGCGCGTCGAAATGAAATCCTTTCTGTCGAGGTGATCGCACAACGACTCGGCTCGCGGCTCGACCCGCTGGTGCGTTTGCTGGATGCGCGCGGACGTGAATTGATTTATTGCGCTGATCAGCTCGGCCTCGGCGGCGACGCAAAATTTAATTTCATGGCGCCGGCAGCGGGCGACTACTTCATCGAAATTCGCGACGTAACTTATCGTGGTGGCGAGGATTTTTTCTATCGCCTCCGCGCGCAATGCTCGGCGCACGGACCGCGAGATTTGCCGACACATAAAATGCCTTTGCCAATTCAAGTCGGCGATACGCTTGAGCGCGAGCCGAACGATTCGCCGTCGTCGGCGATGAAGCTGGAAATTCCCGCGACGGTATTCGGTCGTTTTCAACAGCCAAAGGATCGCGACTACTACGAATTCGCTGCGGCGGCCGAAGATCGGCTGGTGATTCGCGGAGCGACGCGCAGCCTGGGATCGCCCTGTGATTTGTTTCTGCGGCTCAGTCGCGCCGATGGAACGCTCGTGGCGGATGCCGAGGTGAACGGCGCGGACGAAGGTTCCCTCACCAACAAATTTGCGGAGGCCGGCAAATATCATCTGCTGGTCGAAGACTTGAACCGCAGCGGCGGAAGCAATTTGTTTTACCGCCTTTCGTTTGCGAAACTGCCGCCTGGTTTTGCGCTGTCCGTCGAGACCAATCGCATCGAAGCGATGGCGGGTGGCTCGTTTGAGATCAAAGTCAATTGTGCGCGACGCGACTACGATGGGCCTATCGCGCTGTCGCTGCGAAGCGCGGACGAGGGACTGACATTGCTGGAGGGACAAATTGCGGAGAAGAAGAATGACACGATCTTGAGGCCGGCAGTTGGTTCAACGTTGCGACCGGGTAAAATCATTAACTTTGAAATCGTCGGCCGAGCCGATGTCGCTGGACGGACTGTGATCGAACGGGCCAGCACGGCACCTTTGTTGAAGCGGCAATTTCCCCGAATCGTCTGGCCGCCGGAGTTGGATGGCTTGGTGGCGCTGGGGATCAAATCAGCGGAGCCTTCGCCCACCAAGATCGAGCAGTGAAGATCGCCAATGCGAACTCGTGGGTTGTTTTTCACACCCGCGAGCATCCAGCCGTGAGTGCTCGTACGCGGATTAACCCGAAAAGCTGAGATGGAAAGAGGTCGTTCTGTTCCTGGGTTCTGAGGCAGAGTGGGTTTGCTCAAACAAACTCATACCCAGAAAGGAACAGAACGATGCCGACATTTCTAACGCCTCTTTTCCACCAAGCCAAAG
>JACPZS010000043.1 GCA_016195385.1 Verrucomicrobiota bacterium | reverse complement strand
TTCATCAAACGGTCGGAGCGTTTGGCCTGCGGCAAAGAAATCATGGCCTTCTCGTTACAGAACTCGAAACGCGTTGTCTATTCCCAATCAAGTCTAATACCAGCGGCCGTAAGTCCACGATTTACCCTGGCCGAGAAAATGGCCAATGGCCTCAACAAACACGAAACCAGCATCGGCATGATGCATCACACCGAGTCCCTCCTGCGCGGGAATATAGCCACCGCGCGCCAGGCCGACGAAAGTCATAAGACGGCAAAGTCCGTCAAACTCGCCGCCACCAAGGACGTGCAGACGGCCGACAAGGCCGGGCGAAAGTTCATCAGCGCGGCGCGCGAAGTTCTGAAACCGAAACTCGGCGACCTGTGGTCACAGACCTGGGAGCAGGCGGGATTTGTGAACGGTTCCTACGGGGTGCCGCGCAAGCGCGATGCGCGCGTGGAAGTAATCCGGCGGCTGGCGGATTATTTCGACGCTAATCCGATGCATGAAAATGGGCCGCTGGGCATCACCAGCGCCGCCGCCGAAAGCCTGCACGGCGGGCTGACCGCGGCCGTCGCCACGGTGGATGGCGCCAAGGCGAGTATTCAGACGCAGAAACAGCCGCGCGCGGACGCCCTCAAGGCCTTGAACAAACGGATGCGCGGAGTGGTCGGCGAACTAAGCGATTTGATCGACGAGAACGATGGGCGCTGGCTGGACTTCGGCCTGCACTTGCCGGGCACTATTCAAGCGCCGGAAGTCGTCATGGGCGTGCAGGTCCAGGGAGCAGGCACGGGGCATCTCTTGGCAAGCTGGCAGCCCAGCACGCGGGCGGATCGTTATCGCGTGCGCAAGCAGGTCGTCGGCGTCAACGCCGATTTTGTGGATGCGGTGACGGTGACGGAATTGAACGCGAACCTGAACACCTTCCCCTCTGGCGCGCAGGTGCGGCTCAAAGTCACGGCACTCAACGAAGCCGGCGAAGGGCCGGAGAGCGACGTGGTGGAAGCAGTTGCGCCTTGAGCGCGAACCGCCCGACGTGAGCGTGGGTCGCCTGCCGCCCACGCGGTGCTCTCGAATGCCGCGCATGCCAATAGGGTTGCTTTTACGGCTTTGCCTTTTCGTTTTTTTCGTCGCGATACGAGCGCGATTTTCCAGCTCGAGTTCGGCTCGGTTTTCGACTCCAATTTTGTGCCCGCTTTTGGACAATAATTCCCAGAATGTCTCTTTGAGCACTTGCACGTTGTGCCTTTCCTGCACGGCCACCAACCCGGCACTCGCGACGGCGAGCACTGCGAACGCACCTTCGTCGAGAACCGATCCCCTGCCCCATCGAATTGCTCTCTAACACGCGCGAAGCTCATGTCCAAACAGAATTCGTTCCTCTGAGAAGGCGTCAGCTCCAGCGCTTTCGACCCAGTGCGGTATTGCAGCCGGTTCAGGCAATGAATAATAATTTCGTAGTGCAGTCAGAGCTTCAAATCACAGCCTGACCAAACATCGCTTATGAACAAACGACACGTCTTCACTCGACGCAGCTTCCTGAAAACTTCCATTGCCTCGCTGGCCACCATCAGCCTCGTGCCGCGCCACGTCCTGGGCGGAGCCGGCTTCACGCCGCCGAGCGAAGTGTTGACGCGCGCCGTCATCGGGACTGGCGGGATGGGGATGGGTCACGTTAAATCGATCAACACCGCCTGCAAGCTGCTCGCCGTTTGCGACCTCGATGCGAAGCACCTCGAAGCCGCGCTCAAAGCCGCCGGCCCGGACTGCAAAAGCTACAAGGATTACCGCGAGGTGCTTGCCCGAAAGGACATCGACATCGTCCACATTCCCACGCCGCCACACTGGCACGCCATCATCTCCATCGCCGCCGCCAAAGCCGGCAAAGACATCTGGTGCGAGAAACCGATGAGCCGCACCATCGGCGAGGGCGAGGCCGTCATCGCCGCGGTGAAAAAGTATAAGCGGATTTTCCGGCTGAACACCTGGTTCCGTTTCCAGGACGGTTACTACGGCATGGGCACGACGGTGAAGCCGATCAAGAAAGCCGTGATGAACGGGATGCTCGGCTGGCCGATCAAAGCCACGCTGAGTTCCACCACCGGCTTCGACTGGAAATTCTATTGGATTGGCCGCACCGATCTCACCCCTCAGCCAGTCCCGCCCGAACTCGACTACGATTTCTGGCTCGGCCCCGCGCCATTCAAACCTTATCACCCGCATCGCGTCCACCAGACGTTCCGTGGCTATTGGGATTACGATGGCGGCGGCCTCGGCGACATGGGGCAGCACTATCTCGACCCCGTGCAATACATCCTCGGCAAGGACAACGAGAGTCCCATCGAAGTAGAGGCCGACGCGCCGACGCAGGACAAAGACGCCGTGGGTACGTTCCGAATGATCCGGCTCAAATATAAGGACGGCTGCGAAATTGTTCTCGACGGCGAAAACCGCGACAAGACCGCCGCGTTCCTCCAAGGGCCGAAAGGAAAAATCATGCGCGGTTTCAAATCCGACATCCCGGACTTTGAAAAGAAACTGGCGGAGTTAAAGGAACCGGAGCCGCAGTTGACCGATTTCGTGCAGGCCGTGAAGACGCGGCAGAAGTTCGCTTTGAACGAACTCAACGGCCATCGCTCCTGCACCTTGGTGAATCTCGCGAAAATCGCCATGCAGACCGGCCGCGTCCTGCATTTCGATCCGAAGACGCAACGGTTCGTTAAAGACAAGGACGCCAACAGCTACATCAAGCAGCCGATGCGCGGCTCGTGGAAACTGTCGTAACTCATCTTAACTTCGAGAGTCGAGGCCGAGTCGCGTGCCCAACAACGTGGCGGAGTCCCTTGGTATCACCGACTGCACTCAGCCTGGCACAGCCCTCTCGACTGCGCCAAACGTTGCTATCGCCACTTCGATTCAAAGCAAGGCGATTGGTTCGAGCGAGCCGCCATACGGGAGCGCGGATTTTCTATCCGCGCCGGGGCGTGACCATCGCATCGCGGCATGCACGCAAGCTTTTCACTCTCGGTGCCGCCGACCGCTTCACTAACCTGACGAGTCGTGATTTTGTCTCGCAAATGGAAATCGAGTTCGCGCGGACGCGCATGTTCCAACGTATGTCACGGTATCGCGCGCGCCCGGTAGAAGCGTGCTTTGGCTCCCGCCGCCGCGCTGTCCGTCACATCCACCAGCTCGGCTCCCAACGTCACGCGCGTGATTTCTTTCCAGCTATTCTTGTCCACCGGATTGCCCGAAACTTCGATCGCATATTGCGCGCCGGGCGTGCCGCTCAAGCGCACGCGCGGAGTGCCCACGCGGGCTTCGATACTCAAGCGCGGCGCGACACTGCCCGTGATCGTGATCGTTGCCGCCGCGCAGTGATCCGCCGCCGTGAAGTTTAGCCGGTTCATGCGCCCGCAGCTTTGAATATCGACCGTGCCCGGCGCAACCGCCGCCACCACGACCGTCAACTCCACGCGGCCGCCGCGCTCCACGTCGCCCAGGAAAAACGCCACCACGCCACCACTCTCCCGCCACGTGCCCTGCGGTGTTGCCGCCGACACGAAGCGCAAGTTCGCCGGAAGTTGGTTCGTCACCGCCACGCCGTTGCCGGCGCATTCGCCGTTCAACGCGAGCGTGATCGTGTTCGTCACCACGTCGCCGACTTTCGCGCTCGTGCTCGACAGCAAGGTCGTCACGAGCAGATTCGCCGCGTGGCCCGCGCTGCACGTCGGACAAATTCGCAACAGCCAGCACACCGTGTTTTGAAAAAGTTGTTTGCGTGAAAAATCTGCCGCGTCGTCGCCGCGTCCCGTCAAAAGAAAATTTTGTGTCACTACGCGCGTGCTGCCGTCATCCACCGCGCTCAACGGCGGCGACACGATAAACAATTGCGCCTGCGCTGAACTCAGGAGCGCTTCGGCATTGTCCCCTGCTGTGACGCGCGCGTTGTCCAACTGGCCGGCATAGGCGAAGCCTGCCGGCTTGCCCCACGCGCCGTTGTAGAATGGATGCAAGTCCTGGCTGTCCGGCACGTCGATGGACGTGACCGAAAGTTTTCCGCTTGCCCGTTGCATACGCGTCAGCGCGCTCCAGCGCGCTTGGTGCCCGGCGTCGAGATTGAGGTCCGCCGACGCCAGATTTTCGCCGACGCACAACACCGGGACGCCCGCCGCGAACGTGTCCGCCAGTGCATCAACTTCCGTCGCAGTGAGCTTGCGCGTCGCGTCGCCCTGATCATCGAAAATGACCAGCCGGTAATTTTGCAGCACACTCGCTGACACTGTGTCACGTGCGAACAGCACCGGCACTAACCCCATCTCGACCACGTCAGCCTTCAACTGCGCGACCTCGGCGTCATCCACCGCGCGCACGATCGCCACGTCGCCCGTCAAATCCGCGACGCTCACGCGCACTGGCACGGACGTGACCGTGAATCCGCCATTGTCCGTTGCTTTCGCCGTGAGCACGTAATCGCCCGTCGCCACATTCTTCCACGTCACACTGAACGGACTCGCCGTCGCGCTGCCGAGCAAAACAGTGCCCGCGAAAAACTCGACGCGCGCCACCGTGCCATCGGCATCGCTCGCCGTAGCGGTGATGGCGACATCCGAGCCGGCGGCGAACACATCGCCATCCTTGGGACTCGTGATTGCGACGACCGGTGGAAGGTTCACCGGTTGGTTCGTCACCGTGACCAACACCGACGCGGACGTAGAACTCGCGCCCAGATTGTCCGTTGCTTTCGCCGTCAGCGTGTAATTGCCAGCCGAAACATTGCTCCAAATAAAATTGAATGGCACGCTCGCCGCTTCGCCCAGTTTCGTCGTGGCCTGGAAAAACTCCACCTTCGCCACCGTGCCGTCCGTGTCGGTCACCGTCGCGGTGATCGTGATATTCGTTGGTGCGATGAAGGCTGCGCCATTGAGCGGACTTGTGATCACCACACTCGGCGGCGTGTTCGGCGCAAGGACGGTCAACCGCGCCGGCTGGCTGATGGCGGTTCCAGCGCAACCACTCACCACCACATTATAATTGCCGGCTTGTGCGAGTTGCAGATTGCTCAGATTAAGCGCCGTATCCGTTGCGCCGATGATGTCGGCATCGTTGAAGCGCCACTGATAGGTCAACGGCAGTGACCCTGTGGCGACGACGGTGAAAGTGACGTTAGCACCGACGTTGTTGGTTTGGTTCTGCGGCTGAAAGGTGATTGTTGGAGCCGCAACGGACGGCACTCCTTTGCGAATCGTGCTGTTGTCGGAATCCGCCACATAAACATTGCCCGCGTTGTCCACCGCCACGCCGTTGGGATAATTAAACCGCGCGGCGCTCCCCGTCCCATCCGCGTTGCCAACAGCTCTGGTCAGTCCGGCAAGCGTCGTCACCACGCCCGCTGGCGTCACTTTGCGGATCGTGGAGTTGAATGTGTCCGCCACATAGACGTTGTCGGCGCTATCCACCGCCACGCCGCGAGGAAACAAAAACCGCGCGGCGCTCCCCGTCCCGTCGGCGCTGCCATTACTGCCTGCCAGTCCGGCCAACGTCGTCACCACGCCCGCCGGTGTCACCTTACGGATCGTATGGTTGACTTCGTCCGTCACATAAACGTTGCCCACGTTGTCCACCGCCACGCCATTCGGTTGCTGGAACCGCGCGGCGCTCCCCGTCCCGTCCGCGCTGCCAAAACTTCCCGCCAGACCGGCCAGTGTTGTCACTTCGCCTGACGGCGTCACTTTGCGAATAATGTGGTTCAGTTCGTCCGTCACATACACGTTGCCCGTGCTGTCCACCGCCACGCCGGTAGGCGCATTAAACCGTGCCGCGCTCCCCGTCCCGTCCGCGCTGCCAAAACTTCCCGCCAGACCGGCCAGTGTTGTCACTTCGCCCGCCGGCGTCACTTTGCGAATCGTGCCGTTGTCGGAATCCGCCACATAAACATTGCCCGCGCTGTCCACTACCACGTCCAAAGGATAATTAAACCGCGCGGCGCTCCCCGTCCCGTCGGCGCTGCCATTACTGCCCGCCAGTCCGGCCAGCGTCGTCACCACGCCCGCCGGCGTCACTTTTCGGATCGTGCTGTTACTTTGGTCCGCCACATAGACGTTGCCCGCGCTGTCCACCGCCACACCAATCAGACTATTAAACCGCGCGGCGCTCCCCGTCCCGTCCGCGCTGCCTGGATTTCCCGCCGAACCAGCCAAGGTCGTGAAGGTGTATTCAATCGTTCCGCCGCCGGAAAGATCCAATGTCAATTTGGCAGGTGAGCTGGTGGCGACACCGACGGCGTTGCTGACCACGACCTGATAATCTCCAACTTGTCCCGGCTTTACGCCCGGCAAGAGCAAGCTCGAATTGGTCGCGCCGGCGATGTTCGCGCCGTTGAACTGCCATTGGTAACTCAACGGCGGCGTGCCGCTGACGACAACTGCGAACGTCACGTCCGAGCACGGCGAAACGGTTTGGCTCGACGGTTGAACGGTAATGCTGGGCGGCGAGAGCGGAGTTCCGTACAAGCGAGCGATTCCACGACTCGAAATACCATTCACCGTATTGAATACGCCCCCGATGATGATCTTGCCATCCGTTTGCGTGCTGATGGCGGTGACAGTCAAGTTGGGGCCAGGTGTGAGTTTGAACGTCGTGTCCAGGCTGCCATTGGGGTTCAGCCGGATGAGAAAGGACGGCCCGTTGTTCGAGCCGAAATAACCGCCTACCAGAATTTTGCCGTCTGGCTGCAATACGATTGAGCGAACTTGCACAGTCGAGCCGACCAGGCTGGCGGTGAAAGTTGTGTCGAGCGAGCCGTCCGGATTCAGTCGCGCGACGCCGCGCCGGGCCGCACCGCCAACATTGGCGAAATCACCACCGACCAGAACTTTGCCATCGGACTGCGTGGTGACACAAAGCACGTCAACATAGGGAGGCCCCCGTTTCACGATTCGGTGGCTGAAGGTGTTGTCAAGGCTTCCGTCCGAATTCAACCGCGCCACGACTTGCTGAAGTTGCCCGTTCACGTTGGTGAAACTTCCTCCAATGATCACTTTGCCATCGTCCTGGAGTGCCACGGCGCGGATCCAATCGGGACTGACGGAACACTTGAAAGCAGGATCCACGCTTCCATCTGAATTCAGCCGCGCTATCTCGTCACCCGGTTTTAGACTCAAGAAGCCACCGATGATGAGTTTGCCATCCGGTTGAATTACGACGGCGTTGCCAACGGTGCTGCCAGTGCCTTGGATGAGCGCCAGCCCGGAGTTGAAAGCGGAGTCAACGCCGCCATCACTGGTGAGCCGGATAATCGTCTGATAGTGCAGGCCGTCATCCGTAGGGAAGCTCCCGCTCAAAACAATCTTCCCGTCGGGTTGAATGATGGCGGATTGAATCCAACTATTGACCCAGTTGTTCGTTCTGAACGGCGTCTTGAACGAACCATCGAACGAGCCGTCGGGGTTCAGCCGCGCGACTCCGGTCGAATCCGCGTTCGCGATCTTCAAGAAAGTGCCGGCAACGACAATCTTGCCATCAGCCTGAAGCGCCGTGCTCCAGACCCAGTTGTCAGCTCCCGATCCGACACTGAAGCTCGTATCGAGTGCGCCTGGCACTTGGCCGAACGCCACTTTTACGGCAGCCAGGATGATTGCGATTGAACTCAGCAATGCGTGAGGTTTCATAGATGTCAGAACTCGGCTTCACAGAAGCGAACCAAGCAAACGAACCGCCAAGAAATTCGGAAAGCACTGGCACCGCCAAAACTGCTCCAATCGTGAAAGACCAACTCCTTGATGCTTCGTTCGCAGCACATTCTGCGATGCATGAACAAGTGAACTGGAGCGCCGGCCTTTCAAGTGGTCGGGACGGTGAGATTTGAACTCACGACCTTCTGAACCCCATTCAGACGCGCTACCAAGCTACGCTACGTCCCGACGATCTTCGACGCCTGCGGCACCGAGGACTGCCGCGCATACTAGGTTGGTTGATTCTGAATTCAATAACTTTCCCCGCAGCAAAACATTTCTCGTTGAACCGAGACCAAGCCAATCGCACCGACATACAGCGCATCGCCGCCGTGAGCGGTGCGGAATCTATTTCGCGCAGGCCAAATTCAGCGGGTCGATGTCCGCGACGAGCGAGATGTCCTCCGACAGTTTGAATGCTCAATGCTCCATCAGCACCGGCACTGGCTTCGGCCGTGGTCGCACGGGCACAAACCGTTTGCGAAACAATTTCCCGAAGTCATCGAAAAAGGAATAGGCGACCGGGGTCACCACCAGCGTCAACAACAGGCAAAGCGTCTGCCCGCCGATCACGACCACGGCCACCGCGCGCCGCTCCTCCGCGCCCGGACCCGTGCCTATCGCGAGTGGCAACATGCCCGCCACGAGCGCGAGCGTGGTCATCAGGATGGGCCGCAGCCGATCGCGATTGGCCTGCATTATCGCTTCCAGCCGTTCCATGCCCTGACGGCGCAACGTGTTCATGTGGTCGATTTGCAGGATCGCATTTTTCTTCACCACGCCGAACAGCACGAGCAGGCCAAGCGCCGAGTAGAGATTGAGCGTGTTCCCGGAAACCCACAGCGAGAACAGCGCGAATGGCAGCGACAGCGGCAGTGACAACAAAATCGTCAACGGGTGGATGAGACTTTCATATTGCGACGCCAAAATCATGTACATGAAAATTACCGACAGCAGGAAGGCCCAGAGAAATTCCTTGAACGTGGTTTCCAGTTCGCGCCCGCGCCCGGAGACGCGCGTCGTGTAAGCCGGCGGCATGTTCAACTTCTGCACTTCCAGTCGTAAGGCCTCCAGTCGATCCGCCAGCGCGTAGCCCGGCGCAATCGCACCGCGCAGGCTGATGGTGCGTTGCCGATCCAGCCGGTCGATGCGCGACGCGGTTGTCGAGGGGACGATCTTCACCAGGTTGTCCAAACGCACCAGACCGCCGCCTCGCTTCGGCACATAGAGCCGCGAAATCACGGAGGCGCTGTCGCGGTCGCTTTCTTCGAGCCGCAGTTGCACATCGTAATCGTCATTCACGGACGCGTCGCGATAGCGGGAGACGCGCGGGTCGCCCCCCACCATGATGCGTAGCGCGGTGGCGATGTCCTGCGTATCCACTCCCAGCGCGGCGGCGCGGGCACGGTCAGTCTCAACGCGCAGCTCCGGCTTGTCGAGCTTGAGCGACGTGTCGAGATCGAGCAGCCCCAATTCGGGACCCTTCTGCCGCAACCCTTCCGCATAAGCATTCATCTGCTCCAAATCAGGACCGAGCAGCGCGAAGTCGATGTCGTAGTTAGGCCCGCCCAGGCTGATCGAGGAAGCCATGCTGCGTACCGACACGCGCACGTCTGAAATTTTCCGCAACCGGGTCCGTACCAGTTGCATCATGTCGCGCTGCGAATAATTCCCCTCCCACGCGCGCCAGGGCGGCCAGCTCAACAGACGCGCGAGGTTGAAAGTGCGTTCCTTGTGGGGCGCGAGACGGATGTAAAAGCGAGTGTTGTTGGCGCTGGCGGAAGGCCCGCCGCCCGCCCCCACCGAGGCCATGAGGACGCGGATTTGCGGCAGCGTGCGCAACTCCGCCTCGGCCAGCCGCGTCAGCTCGTCCATGATGCCCAGACTCGTCCCTTCCCGCGCCAACATGCTGACCTCGAACTCGCCTTCGTCCGTGTTGCCCGGTGTGAACTCCTGCTTGACCATGCGGTAGAGCGGAAGTGACGACGCCATGATGAGCAAAGAAACGCACGCGACGAACACGCGGTGACTCATCGTCCAACTCAGCGCGCGTGTGTAGAAATGATCGATCCAAAAATAAAAACCGCGGCGTGATTTGGCCACGGGGTGATGCGCATCCACATCGGACGCGTGCAGGAGCCGCGCGCTCATCATCGGGGTCAGGGTGAAAGAAACCAGCAAGCTCACCAACACCGCGACCGCCGCAGTGAGTCCAAACTGAAACAGGAACCGGCCCGCGACACTCGACATGAACGACACTGGCACGAAAATCACCACCAGGCTGAACGTCGTCGCCATGACGGCCAGGCCGATTTCTTGCGTCGCGGCCCGGGCGGCGTCCCAGGCGGACATTTTCTTTTCCTCAACGAAACGGAAAATATTTTCGAGCACGACGATGGCGTCATCGATGACAATGCCGACCATCAACACCAACGCCAGCATGGTGACGCTGTTGAGCGTGAAGTTCATCGCCCACATCATTCCAAACGTGGAGATGACCGACGTGGGAATGGCGACGGCCGCGATGAGCGTCGAGCGCCAACTCCGCATGAAGAGCAGCACCACAAGACTCGCCAGGATGCTGCCGAGCACGAGGTGTTGTTTGATCTCGTGCAACGCCTCGTGGATGTAGCGCGATTGATCGCGGATGACTTCAAATTTCACGTCCGGCGGAAGTTGCGCGATCACTTGCGGCAATTTTTGTTTGATGCCGTCGATGACCGCGACCGTGTTCGCCCCGGATTGACGGCGAATGTCCAGCGTCACCGCCGGCTGGCCGTTCAACCGCGCGGTGGAACGTTGTTCCTTCGTGCCGTCTTCGGCGCGCCCGATGTCGCGCACTTTGATTGGCTTGCCGTTGATCGTCGTGATGACCAGGTCATTAAACTCGCGCGGGTCAGTGATCCGGCCCATCGTGCGCAACACTTGCTCCTGTTTTTTGCCCATCACGCTGCCGCCCGGCACGTTCGCGTTCTGCCGCACAATGGCCTCGCGCACAGCGGTGATCGGAATTTGATAAGCCGCCAGTCGATCCGCATCGACCCAAATGCTGATCGCGCGCGGCAGACCGCCGAAGATTTCAACCTCGCCCACGCCGTCCGAGCGTTCGAGCTGCACCTTGACAATTTTGTCCGCCAGCTCAGTCAACTCGCGAACGGAACGGTCGCCAGCCAATGCGATGCTCATGATGGGTTGCGAATCGACATCAAATTTTGTGACTTCGGGCGGGTCGGCTTCGGGCGGCAATTGGTCCGCGATAGCCGCGATGCGGTTGCGCACGTCTTCGGCGGCGGTGTTCGGATTGCGGCTCAGGTTGAACCGCACAATGACAAAGCAACGACCCACGCCGGAGATCGAGCGCAACTCCGCGATGCCTTCGACCGTGTTGACCCTCTCCTCAATGCGTTGCGCGACCAACGATTCCATCTCGACCGGAGACGCGCCCGGAAGGGTCGTGGTGATGAACACGGTCGGCAAATCCACCGCCGGCGTACGGTCCACGTTCAAATGGAAATAACCCGTCGCGCCAACGACCACGAGCGCGAGCACGATCATTGACGCAAAGACTGGCCGGCGGATGCTGACTTCGGCGAGCTTTTGCATGAGCGCCTACTTGCTGACCGTCACGGGATGGCCGGTTTGCAAACTGCCTGGCTCCAGGATGACTTGGTCGCCAGCATTGACGCCAGAAACGATCTCCACCCAGTCCGGTCCACGATCGCCGGTGATGACACGCCGCTCCGCGGCTTTGCCTGCCTGGGCGATAAAAACTTTCTCCAGGCCGGCGAACGTGAGAATCGCTTTGAACGGCACCACAACGGCCTTGGCCTGATCACTCGTTAAAATCTCCGCGCGCGCAAAAGAACCCGGGCGCAACGAGCCGTCGTTGCGGACATCGGCTTCCACGGTCAGCATCCGGTTTTGCTCGTTGATGACCGGGCTGAGGCGTTTGATCTCGCCGGTGTAAACGTTGGTGTCGCCTTCCAGAGTCAGCCGCACTTTTTGACCGGCGCGAATTCTCGGCGCCTCTTTCTCGGGCACCTCCACGCGCAGCCGCAACGGGTCGATGCGCACCAGCATCGCCACCGGCGCGCCGACGGCCAGATACTCGCCCAACTGCGCCCGACGATCCTGAATGACGCCGTCGAACGGCGCGACGATCTTGGTGTCGGCCAATTGCTGGCGGGCGATGTTGACCTCGGCGTGACGTTGCGTGAGCTGGGCCTGGCGATTGCGAATTTCCTCGAGCGCGGTGTGATAGCCGTTCAAGGCAACCTCGGAGCGCGCGTTCTCCGCTTCCACATCGGCCTCGGAAACGATTCCCTGTTTGCTCAAGGCGAGCAACCTTTCGCGATTTTTGACAGATTCATTCAGCACCGCCAGCGCCTGTTTAACCGTGCTGGTTTCGGCCGGATCGACCTTTTCGTCATTCCCTTCCAACGGCAAGCCGAGCCGCGCGCGGGTCTGGGCCAACAACGCCTCAGCCTGTTTGAGGTGCAACTCGTAGTCGAGCGGTTCGAGACGGGCAATCAAATCGCCCTGCCGCACCACACTGCCGAGGTCCACCGCGATGGTTTCCACGCGCCCGGCCACCTTGACACTGAGCGTCGCCTGATCCACCGCCGCAAGGGAACCAACGACCAGAATGTTGCGAGCCAAGTGTTGCAACTCCGCCCGGGCGACGTTGACCGGACGGGGCAAAAGTGCTGGCTGGCTGCCTTTGCCGTCCAATGCGGCCTGCCGTTCACACCCCGTGAAGGCAAGCATCATCGCCAGCAACAACAGCCCGCCCGCCTTGGGGAAGGTGTTTCCACTTTTGATGAATCTGCATAACAACGCCACGGTGCTCAAAGGATTGCCGGTTCAATGCTGTGGCGCGAGTGTGCCGTGGCAGGCGTGGAAGGCTCAATCTTTTTCAACCGAATGCTGCTGGAAGCACGGAAAGCGGAAACGCCCAACTTGGAATTTACTTACCCCTCGGCACAACTAACCGTGAGGCCACCTTGATTGGTAGGATGGTCGAATCGACGAGGACGCGCTGCTTCAACCCGTCAGCACCTCGTCTAAACACGGCCTTACTTCGGGCAGACTCTCGGTATTCAACCAGGCACGGCGCACCCAAAATCCAGGAATGAATTGGCAATCGATTCGTTCCGCGCCGGCGGCAAATTCCACGAACAGTTCGCCTTCGCGCCGGTAAAACCGATGCGCGCGCGTTTCGGGATCGAGCACCCAGTATTCCTGCACGCCATGCGCTTCATACGCGGCGAACTTGGGTCCGATGTCGCGGTCGGAGGTCCAAGGCGAGAGCGCTTCCACCACCAGCGTCGGCGCGAAAGGCGCAAAAGTGGGGTGGAGCCGCGCGACTTGCTCCGGCGTGAAATAGGAGAGGTCGGGCAAAAAAACATTTCGCGGACTGAGCCGGACGGCGACAACTTCGCGATGGACTTCCCCAAATTTCCTGGCTTCCACGTAACCGGCCATCAAGCGATCCAGAAAATTGAGCAGCCGGGCATGTTTTAAGTTAACGGGCGAGTGCTTGAATTTTTCCCCCTCGATCAAGTCAGCATGGACGCCTGGCTCAAGCCAATTCAAAAAATCTTCCGCCGTCCAGAGCTGGCGTTCCACCGTGTCCGAAATTGAAACCATCGTCGGCATGGTCAAAGCATAGAAGCTGGCTCATCGATTGACAAGGATGTGGTTTGTTGAGCGGCGCGAAGCAAATCCTCGGACACACGATCCGGCACGTAGGACGGGCGTCGTTGGTTAAGCCAGATTCACCGGGTCGATGTCCACGACGAGCGAGATGTCTTCCGGCAATTTCAGCGTCTCCACCAGCTTCGCGAGCAAGTGACTCAACTTCGACATCTGGCGCGTGCGCAGCATGATTTGGTGGCGATAAAACGTCTCGGCCCGCAGCAGCGGCGCGGGTGCGGGGCCGGCGATGATTAAGTCCAAAGTCCGTTGTCCAAGGTCCAAAGTCGCGTCGTGCGGAGCACCCTTGGACTTTGGACTTTGGACTTTGGACTCACTCAGTTTTTCCAATTCCTTGCGCAGATGTTCGGCCGAGAATTTCACTTTGTCCTCGTTGCGGCCTTTGAGCGTGAGCAACGCCGCCCGGCTGAACGGCGGATATTTTAGTTGTTTGCGGAATTCGATCTCCTGTTCGTAGAAGCCCGCGAAGTCGTGCCGCCGCGCGTATTGGATGGCCGGATGAAACGGCGTGAATGCCTGCACGATCACTTCGCCTTCGACGTCGCCGCGACCCGCGCGACCGGCGACCTGCGTGAGCAATTGAAACGTGCGCTCGCCCGCGCGAAAGTCCGGGATATGCAGGCTGAGGTCGGCGTAGATGATGCCGACGAGCGTGACGTTCGGGAAGTGCAGCCCCTTCGCGATCATCTGCGTGCCGAGCAGGATGTCGATCTTGCCGGTACGAAAATCCGTGAGGATGCGGCGATAATCCTCCTTGCGCCTGAGCGTGTCGGAATCCATTCGCGTGACGCGTGCGTGCGGAAATAATTTTCCCAGGATGTCCTCGACCTTTTGCGTGCCCAGGCCGGCGTAGCGAATGGCCGTGTTACGGCAGTTCGGTTCGGGGCAGACGCTCGGCGCGGGCGCATCGAAGCCGCAAATGTGACAGCAGATTTTTTGCGTGGGCCGGTGATACGTGAGTGACACACTGCAATTCGGACAACCCGCGACGTAACCACACTTGGGGCATTGCAGCGAAGTCGAGTAACCGCGCCGGTTGAGGAAGAGCATCGTCTGCTCCTTGCGTTCGAGGCGCTGCGTAATCGCTTCCTTCAGCTTCGGCGAAAAAATCGGGGTACCTTTTTCTTTGCGCGCTTCCTGGCGCATATCCACGACGCGGACGATGGGCATTTTTTTGTTGTCGGCGCGCGTCGGCATTTCGAGCAACGCATATTTGCCTTTCTTCGCGTTGTAGAAACTTTCCATCGACGGCGTGGCGGAGCCGAGCACAACCACGGTGTTTTCCATCTGGCCGCGCATCACTGCCACGTCGCGCGCATGATAACGCGGCGCTTCCTCCTGCTTGTAGGAGTGTTCGTGCTCCTCATCGACGATGATAAGACCAAGTGGATCGATGGGCGCAAAAATCGCCGAGCGCGCGCCGATGACGATGCGTGCGCGCCCCTGGCGAATCTTGTGCCATTCATCATGGCGCTCGCCGGCGGACAAATGCGAATGCAACACGGCGACGAGCGTTTGCACCGCGCCGGAACTGAACCGCGCCTTGAAACGTTCGACCGTCTGCGGCGTGAGCGAAATTTCCGGCACGAGCACGACGGCTCCCTTGCCCTGCTTCAAGGCGTGGGCAATGGCTTGCAAATAAACTTCGGTCTTGCCGCTGCCCGTGACGCCGTGCAGGAGAAATGTGGAATGCGGAATGGCGAATGCAGAATTCGGCGATGCAAGCGCGGCTTTGTCCTTTGGCAATTCCGCATTCGCCATTCCGCGTTCCAAATTCGGTTCGTTCATCGCGGCGATGATTTTCGCAAGCGCATCGGCTTGCTCAGGATTCATCGTGAGCGATTGCGTGGGCAGAATTGTTTCGTTCGCGTAGGGATCGCGCTCGGAAATTTGCGGAGCGATTGAGACGAGGCCGCGATCTTCGAGCCGGCGGACGGTTTCAGCTGTTGTGTCGGCGAGCTTGAGCAGTTCCTGCAACGGCAACTCGCGCCATTCTTCGATGATGTTCCAGACTTCCTGCTGGCGCTTGGTGAGTTTGGGAAGTTCGCCGACAACTGGCAGCGCTCGTACGAACAAACGCTCGCGCCAGCCAGCTTCTTCTTTGCGCACAGCTTCGGGAAGAACGCTCTTGAGCGCGAGTTCCAGCGAGCAGCAGTAGTATTCGGCGATCCAGCGCGCGAGTTGGAGGATTTTCGGCGTTACGAGCGCCTGGCAGCCGACGACTTTCGTGATGGGACGCAGGTTCGTGTGGGGCGAAGTCTCGACGAGATCGATGACGCAGCCCATCGAATGTCGCGGTCCGAACGGGACCTTCACGCGCGTGCCGACGCCCACTTCGTCCGCCAGCTCCGGCGGGATCAGATAATCGAACTCCTTGCGAAGTTGGAGGTCGAGTCTGACGCGAGCAATCATCGCAGAAAGGAGACGAGAAAAATTCGACGGCGAAAAGGGAAAACCGCGAAGATCTATGTCGCCAACCGGTTGGGCCGAATTTTCTCTGTCGCAACAACGGCGACGGGCAATCGGCGTTCTTCGTTTCCAACCGGAGCAATCATGGCAAATTTCTTCACCACTAAGCGAAACCAGTCGGGCGAAGAAAACTCGCCTTGCAATCGCTCGAGGACTAATTACTGTCCCGCGCTTGCCGGCTCCGGCGCGGCGAGTTTTAAGCAAATCCAAACTCATGGCCCTAATCGTTCAAAAATACGGCGGCACGTCGGTGGGCAACACCGACCGCATCAAAAATGTTGCGGCGCGCGTCGCAAAATATCGCGCGCAGGGCGACCAGATCGTCGTCGTCGTTTCCGCCATGAGCGGCGTCACCGACAATTTGATCAAATTGGCCAAGGAAATCATGCCCCTGCCCAGCGAGCGCGAGATGGACGTGCTGCTCGCCACGGGCGAACAGACCACCATCGCGTTGACCGCCATCGCGCTTCATTCTCTCGGCCTCCAAGCCGTCTCGCTCACGGGCGCGCAAGCGGGAATCTTGACCGATGGCGTCCACACCAAGGCAAAAATTCAAAACATCACACCGAAGCAAGTTCACAAACTGCTCGATGAGGGCAACGTCGTCATCGTGGCCGGTTTTCAAGGTGAGACGCCCGAAGGCCAGATTACGACACTCGGCCGCGGCGGATCCGATTTGACGGCCATCGCGCTGGCCGCCGCGCTCAAGGCCGACCTTTGCCAGATTTACACGGACGTCGATGGCGTCTATACCGCCGACCCGCGCATCGTGCCCGCACTCGCCAGCTCCGGCGCGAAGGTCATGCAGTCGCGCTCGGTGGAATTCGCCAAGAAATTTGGCGTCGTCTTCGAAGTCCGCTCCAGCCTCAACGACAACCCAGGAACCATTGTGAAAGAAGAAACCGCCAACATGGAGGACGTCGTCATTCGCGGCGTCTCGCTCGACAAGAACCAGGCCAAAGTCACGCTCGTCGGCGTGCATGATCGACCCGGCGTCGCCGCCCGCATCTTCAAGGCGCTCGGTGACGCCACCGTCAACGTCGATATGATTGTCCAGAACGTCAGCCACGGCACGGGCACGCCGGCCACGGATATTTCGTTCACGGTGGACAAACCGGATTTGCTCAAGGCGCGCAAAGTCATCGACGGACTCACGGGCGAAGTCGGTTTTGGTGAAATCATCGCCAAGGAAAAAATCGGCAAACTCTCCATCGTCGGCGTTGGCATGAAGAGCCATTCCGGCGTCGCCGCGAAAATGTTCGAGTCGCTCGCGAAAGAAGGCGTGAACATCGACATGATTTCGACCAGCGAGATCAAGATCTCCGTCGTCATCGACCTCGACAAAGGCGAGTCAGCGATGAAAGCCGTCCACGCGGCGTTTCTTGGATAGGGAAGATCGGAATCAGCTGGCGCTTCTCCCCGGCCTTCGGCCACCCTTTCTCATCGCACGGGAAAGGGCTGGGGAGTCAGAGTTCCCCGAATCAAAATTTCGCGCACCGCACCCCGCCTCGACGACGACGATGCGCGTCGGCTCGGTGCCTTTCCTCCCAGCCCGGCAATTGATGGAACTTCACGCCGCTGTTGAATGTTCTTGATTGACCGCCGCGCTGGTTTCAGTAGGTTTGCGCCAACGCCACTCAAGCTAAAACCGAAAATTATTTATGGCTCAAAAAGAAAAAACTTCACCGGCCGACGCCGCAACGCGTCGGGATTTCCTCAAGAAAACTTCCACTGCCGCCGCTGTCGTCGCGGCGGCCAATGTGCTTAAAACTCCAGTTTACGGACAGAACCAGGCACCGTCGCCGGGCCGCGTCATCGGCGCGAACGACCGCATTGCCGTCGCTGTCGTCGGCGTTGGCTTTGGCATCGGCAAGAACCATCTCCAAGGCATCCACAAAAACGAAAAAGACAACAACGTTGTCGTCGCGGCGGCGTGCGATCTTTTCAGCAAGCGCCGTGATTGGGCCAAAATGGAAGCCGGCCTGACCGACGCGGATCTTTTTAGCGATCACAGGAAACTCCTGGAGCGAAAGGATATTGATGCCGTCGTCGTGGCGACTCACGATCCGTGGCACGCGCCGGTTTCAATCGACGCCATGCAAACTGGCAAGCATGTGTATTGCGAAAAGCCGATGACTCGTTACTTGGGCGAAGCGTTTCAAATTTATGACTCGGTCAAGCGCACCGGACGAATTTTCCAAGTTGGTTCGCAAGGCTGTTCGGCGGCTGGCTGGCACAAGAGCGGAGAACTGATTCGGAACGGGAAAATCGGGACTTTGATCTGGTCGCAAGGATACTACTGCCGCAACCAGCCCAAGGGCGAATGGAACTACGACATCGAGAAAGAGTCCACGCCGGAGAACATCGACTGGGAGCGCTGGCTCGGACCGGTGAAGAAACGCATCCCGTTCAGCGCCGACCATTTTCACCGCTGGCGCAAATACTATCCTTACTGTGGCGGGCTGCTCGGCGACTTGGTTCCGCATCGTTTGCATCCGCTCCTGCTCGCCTCGGGCACGCCGGAATTTCCCAAGCGCGTCACGAGCATCGGTACGAAGAACGTGCATTCCGACAAGAAAACTCCGGGGACACCTGAGCGCGACGTTCCGGAGCACGTGCAATTGTCCGCCGAGTTTCCGAGCGGCTACCTCATCAACATCACCAGCAGCACCGTCAACGCGCGCAGCCCTGGCTTCGCCATTTACGGCCACAAAGCGACGCTGGAGATCGGCGATCAAGGCAACGTGATCAAAATGATCCCGGAACGAACCTTTGCCGAGGATTTTGACGCGCTCTCCGATACGGAGCGGAAATCCTTGGGCATCGATCCCTTCCCGATCAGCGGCTTGCAGCATGAAGACATTCGTGTGCATGAGAAGAATTGGTTCGACTCCATTCGCGCCAACAAACAACCCAACGCCGGCATCGACCTCGCGATCCGCGTGCAGACCGTCATCTGCCTGGCGGAAATGGCCGAACGTCTCGGCATGACCTGCCACTTCGATGAGAAGACCCGCAAGGTAACGGATGGCAAGGGCAAGGAAGTTCAAGCGTTGAATTACGGCTGGTCGGATTTGTCGTAACATTCGACTCGTCTTTAGCAACGGGGTTTCGCGGGCGCGTGCCGGCGAAACCCCGATTTTTTTATGAACACAGTGGCCACCGCCCGCCACGCGATGGCGACGCGCTTTGAAATCGTTCTGCACGGCGACCACGAGCCGCGCCTGCGCGCGGCAGCCGAGGAAGCGCTCGAGGAAATCCAGCGGCTCGACGCGCAGTTAAGTTTGTACAGCCCGACCAGCGACATCAGCCGTCTCAACGCGAGCGCAGCCGCCGGCCCGGTGAAAGTTGCGCCGGAACTTTTCCGCCTGTTGAGGCGCGCGAAGACGTTTCATCGCGAAACGGGCGGCGCGTTCGACATCACCGTCGGGCCGCTCATGCGCTGCTGGGGGTTCATGCGCGACACGGGTCGTTTGCCGTCCGATGAAGAACTGACGGAAGCCCGTCAAAAAGCCGGCATGGAGTTGATAGAGTTGGACGAAAAAAATTTCACCGTTCGCTTTCGGCGTGCGGGCGTGATGCTCGACCTCGGCGCCATCGGCAAAGGTTACGCACTGGAGCGCGCCGCGGATTTGCTGCGCGAAACGGGCATCACCAGCGCGATTCTACACGGCGGTACCAGCACCGTCTGCGCGATTGGCACGCCGCCCGACGCAAATGCGTGGATGATTGGGATCGAAGATCCCCAAAACACCGGCGGCGCGGTGGGCGAGGCCAAACGCCCGCTGCTGGCCGCGATTCCGCTCAAGGACGAATCACTTTCAGTGTCCGCCGTTTGGGGAAAATCGTTCGAAATTGCGGGCAAAACGTATGGCCACGTCATCGATCCACGTACCGGCCGGCCGGCGAACAACGCCGTGCTCGCCGCCGTCGCGCTGCCTTCGGCCACGGAATCGGACGCGTTCTCGACGGCGTTGCTGACGCTGGGCCGCGAAGGCTTGGATTCAATTTGCGAATTGCGTCCGCAGGCTCGGGCGTTGGTAGTTGCGCCGACCGGCGACGGCGGATTTACTGCGAGCGCACGAGGAATCGTGCTGCGAGCCGACCTTCAAAATTCACGAACCGCTCCTCACGGCCGGAGCGGTTGACGAACTTTGCGTTGGAGAATTTGCAAAGGGGAACTGCGCGAGTTCGGTATAAACCGCCCCGGCGGAAGAAACGTCGCTGCGAATCAACTGCACTGCCGTGGCACGCCAGGAACCCAGTTTCACGTCGGCCTTTGCGGCCAGGACTTCAGCCAACCTCCGACATTCGTCGCGCGAACACGGGCCGACGCGGCCCAACGTCAGATGCGGTTGAAAAATTTTCTCGTCCGGTCGCTGGCCGAACTTGAAGGTTTCCTTCCCGATTCGCCCGTGCAGCGTGCGCAATGCGGCGAGGCCACCGCTGATGCCGGCCCAAACTACTTTCGGATTCCGCAGGCTGCCGAACGTGCCCGTGCGCGCGGCGGTCAAATCAATCGCCGTTTGGCCGGCGACGGCCCGGCGCAGCGCTGCTTCCACGGCCGGCAGATGCGCGAGGGGTATCGCGCCGAAAAACCTCATGGTCAGATGAAATTGCCCGGCGCGCACCCAGCGCACGAACTGGCCGCCCGTCTCGCGCTTGAGCCATTCCTGCAACGCGTGCAGCGCGACGTTCACTTCTTCCGACACCGGCAGCGCGACAAACGCACGCAGAGTGTCGGCTTTGGCCGTTTCAATCATCCGGGCAAGGGAACGCATTCGTTCGCCCAAACACAACTCGAAACAAGTTGGCAGACTTTCAAATGCAAATAGCGGCGCGTGCCGATCGGAGTTCAAAGGCGAAATAGAACAGACGCCGATTGGCGGCAGAAGCGCACGGGGATCCCGGACTTGGTTTCGTCGGCGATGAAACTGAGGTCCCCATCGGGAAGTAAAGCAGCGGATTCGTCCCTCTGCTTTTGATGGGACAATTACACGAGCCTTACCATTCGATGATCGCCGCGCCCCACGTCAGGCCAGCGCCGAAAACCAGCATCATGACGAGATCGCCGCGTTTGATTCGGCCGGAGCGCACCGCTTCGTCCAGCGCGATGGCGACGGAAGCGGCGGAAGTGTTGCCGTATTTTTCCAGGTTCACGAAAAACTTTTCTTCCGGAATACCCAGGCGAGTGCCTACCGCGTCGATGATGCGCCGGTTGGCTTGATGCGGGATGATGCAGGCGAGTTGTGAAGCTTCAATCTCGCAACGGCCCAATGCCTCGCGCGCCGCCGTGATCATCGCGGTGACCGCCGCTTTGAAAACTTCCTTGCCATCCATCCGCAGGTGATGCAACCGCGCCGAAACCGATTCCACCGTCGCCGGGTGCATCGAGCCGCCGCCCGGCATGGAGAGCAAACCTGCTTTGCTGCCATCCGCCCCCATGATGGCCGTCAACAACCCATGTGAAGCCGGACGATTTTGTAGCACGACCGCGCCGGCTCCGTCGCCGAACAGTACGCAGGTGTTACGATCCGTCCAATCGATGATGGATGACAATTTTTCCGAGCCGATCACCAAAACGGTGTCACACGTGCGGGACATGATGAACTGCTGGCCAATTTCCATCGCGTAAATAAAACCAGAACACGCAGCTTCGAGATCGAAGGCAGCGGCTTGATCGGCACCGATGATCTGCTGCACCAGACAGGCGGTCGCGGGAAACGGCATGTCCGGCGTGATCGTGGCGACGATAATGAGATCGATCTGCGCGGACGTGACGCCGGCATGAGCCATCGCGCGCGTGGCTGCTTCGGCGGCCATGTGGGAATTATGCTCGTGTTTGCCCGCGATGCGGCGCTCGCGGATTCCCGTGCGCGAAACAATCCATTCGTCGGACGTGTTCACCATCTGCTCCAGCTCGGCGTTCGTCAGGATGCGTTTGGGCAGATAAGAGCCGACGCCGGTAATGGAACAGGTGCGGCCTTTGAAATCATGCCGCGCGCGCGGGTTCTTGAATTTGAGCTTGGATGCGGAACTCATGCCATAGCGGCGGCAGTCACGACGGCGGACGCCGCCAGCAATTCGCCAGCCTGCGCCACTTGTCGGGAGATGATTTCATTGATCCGATGCTGCACCGACTCGGAGGCCATGCGGATGGCGTTTTTGATTGCTTGCTCGCGGGCGGAGCCGTGCGCGATGACGACGTGCCCGTTCAACCCCAGCAACGGCGCGCCCCCGTGCGCGTCGGGATCCATCCGGCGCTTGATGGTGCGGAATGCTTCGCGCGCCAGAAAAGCGCCCGCCTTGCGCAGCGGCGTTTTCGTCAGCTCCTGCTTGAGCCAGCCGAACATTCCCGTGGCCAGGCTTTCGCATGTCTTCAAGACGACGTTGCCGACGAATCCGTCACAAACCACCACGTCCACGCGATTGCTGAACAGGTCGTGCCCTTCGACGTTGCCGATGAAGTTCAAATCGATCTTCGCAGCGACCTGCCGGCAAAGCTTGAAGGCTTCTAGGGTGAGTTCATTGCCTTTCACATCTTCGGTTCCCACGCTCAGGATGCCCACGCGTGGCCGCGCATAGCCGAGAATCTGCTGCGAGTAAACGCTGCCCATGATCGCATAGTGCAGCAAATGAAGCGGACGGCATTCGACGCTGGCCCCCGCGTCCAGCAGAACGAAGTCATTGTTCGGCGCCGGAATCACGGTGGCGATGCCCGGGCGATCCACGCCAGCCAGCGGACGGAGTCGGATGGTGGCGGCCGCGACAACACCGCCGGTATTGCCCGGCGAAACCAGCGCATCGGCCTTGCCGTCTTTGATCAATTCAACCGCCCGCAGAATGGAGCAATCTTTCTTTTTACGAAGCCCCAGGACGGGTTTGTCTTCCATCGTCAAAACTTCCGACGCGGGCACCACGCACACACGGGCATCGTCCAGGCGGCATTGGCGGAGGGCGAACTGGATTTCGTTTTCGTTACCGACCAGGCAAAGTTCGGTGATGTCCTGGCTGGCTTCGAGCGCAAGTTTCGCGCCGGCCACGACCACACCGCAGCCGTGATCTCCGCCCATGACATCCACTGCAATTCGCATAGACGAAAAAGCGCGAACCAGACCAACCGCCCGTCGCGCTTTTAATCCGCTACGCCAAGGCCTGCACGGTGACGACCTGCCGGCCCTTGTAAAATCCACACGCCGGACAAACCCGGTGGGACAAATACGGCGCGGCGCACTGCGGACACGAATTGAGCTGCGGCAAAGTCAGCACGCTGTTGTAAGCGCGGCGCATGCGTTGCCGGCTCTTTGAAGGTTTACGTTTGGGTACGCCCATAAATTATTTTTCCAGGTTTAACTTGTTTAACTCCGCCCACACAGAGGAATTTGATTCCATGCGCGGCGCGCTGCCGACTTGCTTCACTTTTTCCAGACCAGTGAACAACAGCCCCTGACAATCGGGCCGGCACAACGGATGTTGCGGCAAGGCGAGGACAGTATCTTCCCGCACATAGGGCGTCAAGTCCACCGCGTCGCCGTGAATTTGCACCCGCTCTTCTCCTTCGAGCGGGAGCAAACACGCCCAGTCGCGCAGCACCACGTCGCAGTCAAATGCCTTGAGGCACCGGCTGCATTCGCACACCAGCGGAATAGTCACCGTCCCTTTGGCTAGAATGCCATCGTCGAGCAACTGCACTTCCACGCGACAGTCAACCGGGGCGGCCAGGCGAACGAGTTCATCGAAGTCCTCCAACTCCAGTTCTGCGGCGGATATTTTCGCCTCCAGAGCCACCGGCCCTTCTTCGAGTTGATGCAAATGACAAATCAACGACATGGTTTTGCCTCAAGCGCGATTTATTTCGGCTGTTTTCTCAGCTTGCGATCCAGTGCCTGCCTTACGTGCTCCGGCACAAAATCCGCCACGTCGCCGCCCAGGCGCGCGACCTCTTTCACGATCTTTGAGCTGAGGAAAGTGTAAGAGCCTTTAGGCATCATGAAAATCGTCTCGATTCGTTCGTCCAATTTGCGATTCATGAGCGCGAGCTGAAACTCAAACTCGAAATCGGACACGGCGCGCAAGCCGCGGATGATGGCGTGGCCGGATCGCTTCGCCACGTATTCCACCAGCAAGCCGTCGAAGGTATCCGCCTCCACGCCTGGCATCGGCTCAATCGCGCGAGTCACGAGCTTGTGACGCTCGGCGAGCGTGAACAACGGTTGTTTGCCTTCGCTCTTGGCAACCGCGACAATGACCCGGTCAAACAACTTGGCGGCGCGCTGGATCAGGTCGAGATGGCCGTTGGTCAGCGGGTCAAAACTCCCCGGATAAATCGCGATGCGCATGTTTGAAAACTAGCCAAACGGGAACCAAAAGCCCAACTCAAAAAAAAATTACAGATATTCACCCGCGGCGGTCATTCGCGCGGGCGGAAGGACGATTCACGCGCCAGTTGTTCCCACAAAACGCGCTCCTGCTCATTCAAACTCGGCGGCACTTGAATCACGACGTTGACAAACAGATCGCCGCATTTGCCCGCGCGATCCGGCAGGCCGCGTTCGCGCACGCGCAGGCGTTGGCCAGTTTGCGTGCCCGGCGGAATCTTGATGTTCACGCGGCCTTTCAACGTCGGCACGGAGACATTTGTGCCCAGCGCCGCTTCCCAAGGGGCAAGATCCAAATCGTAATAAAGATCACCGCCCTCCGCGCGGAACTCCGGATGCTTGGCCAAGCGCACGTTGAGCAGCAAATCTCCGGCAGTGCCCGCGCTCGACGAGGATTCGCCGCGCCCGGCCAGCCGCAACTTTTGTCCATCACGCACGCCGGCGGGGATTTTTACTTTGTAATTTTCCGTCGAAATAATCTGCCCGCTTCCACCGCAAACCGGACATGCCCGGTCGTTCAACTCGCCGTCGCCTCCGCATTTGCCGCAAAGCGTGGTTCGACGCAACGTGATGGGCCGCACCGATCCGGTCACCACTTCTTCGAGGCTGACAAGCACATCCGCCTCGGTGTCACGACCGCGCGCCGGCACGGCTTCATCCGCAAACGCGCCGCGGCCAAATCCTCCTCCATGTGCGCGGCCGCCGAAAAACTGCTCGAAAAAATCGCTGAAGCCCGTGCCGCCAAATTCGAAATCGCCCTCGGATGGACCGGCTTGCGGCCCGGCGCCGCGCCGTCCGCGTCGGCCCGCGCCCGGCGGCGGACGGAACTGCGGCCCCTGCTTCCAATCCGGCCCGAGCGTGTCGTATTTCTTTCGTTTCGCAGGATCGCTCAGAACCTCATTGGCCTCGTTGATCTCCTTGAACTTCTCCTCGGCCTGCGCCTTGTTCTTCGCCACGTCGGGATGATACTGACGGGCGAGCTTGCGAAACGCCTTGCGAATTTCCTCATCGCTCGCGTTTTTCGGCACGCCCAACGTTTGATAATAATCTTTAAATTCGACGGACATGAGTCAGCGCTACTCGTACGTCTTTTCCAGCTTCTTGATCCGTTCGTACACCGGCGATGAGGGCGCGACACGGCTTCTTACCTCTTGGAAAACTTCCTTTGCTTCCTTGGGATTCTGCTGGCTCACCGCGACGACATAATCCAATTCGATCCAGGCCAGGCGCGGGTCTTTGACGTATTTGCGATACAGGCCGAGCCATTCCTTGACGGCCGTCGGGCCTTTCTTCGCGGCTTCCTGGTACGAGTTTTCAAAATTGGCGTTCTCCATGCCGGGCAAATCCTCGCCGCGCAATTGCGTCGGCGCGGCTTGCGCCTTTTTTGCCTCGCCAGATTTCTGTTCCACGTCGCCGTAATAATTGAGCAACGCCTTCAATCCAAGGACGAAGGCCACGATGATGAGAATGGCTATAAGAGGTTTCATGTTTCTTGAACCCGTTCAATCCGCGCGCCGAGCTGGCGCAATTTGCCGTCGATGTTTTCGTAACCACGATCAATGTGATAGACGCGGTTAACCTGCGTCGCGCCTTCCGCGGCGAGGCCGGCGAGCACGAGCGCTGCCGACGCGCGCAGATCACTCGCCATCACCGGCGCGCCGCTCAAGGGCTTGCCACCTTTGACAATCGCGCTCGGCCCTTCGATGGCGATGTCCGCGCCGAGCCGCGCCAGTTCGCTCACGTGCATGAAGCGCGATTCAAAAATCCGCTCCGTAATGATGCTGATGCCGGGCGTCAACGCCATCAACACCATCATCTGCGCCTGCACGTCCGTTGGAAAGCCCGCGTACGGCAGCGTCGTGATGTCCACGGGCTTCAAGCGTCCGCCACGCTTCACCACGAGCGCTGGGCCGCGTCGCTCCACTTTCACGCCCGCCTCGCGCAATTTGTCCAGCACCGCGTGGCAGTGATCCGGCCGCGCGCCCAGAATGGTGATCTCGCCATTCGTCGCCGCCGCCGCGATGGCGAAGGTCGCCGTTTCGATCCGATCCGGAATGACTTCGTGCTCGGCGCCGTGCAATTGACTCACTCCGGTGATTGTCACTGTCGGCCCGCCTGCGCCAACGATGCGTGCGCCCATTGCGTTCAAAAAATTCGCAAGATCCACAACCTCTGGTTCACACGCGGCGCTCTCGATGATCGTCACGCCTTCGGCGAGAACGGCGGCCATCATCACGTTCGCGGTGCCGAGCCGGGCAAAGACACTTTCGCTCGATGGAGCCGGCCCAGCAGCGGGCCGAGAATGCAAATCGAGCCGCGCATTTTGCGGATCAAATCGTAATCGCCGACACCTTTCAGCTTCGCCGCATGGATATGCACCGTGTTGCCGTCAAAGCGCACGGTCGCGCCGAGCGACGCAAGGATCTGCCCCATGAATTTCACGTCGCTCAAATCCGGCACGCGCCGGATGACGCACGGTTCGGCGGTCAAGAGCGCCGCCGCCATGATCGGCAGCACGGCGTTTTTCGCGCCGCTGATCGTGACTTCCCCGTGGAGAGGCACGCCGCCTTTTATCAACAAGCTGTCCATGTAAAATTGTTTTCGAGTCGGACGAAACTTCCGTCGGATTCACCGGGAATGCAATTCGCTCGTTTCGAACGCGCGGACTCAATCACGCCGCACCGGGAGCCGCAACCAAGATTCGTTCCCGTCCAGCGTAATCGCGCTCCACCGCTTCGACAACCCAGTTGTGCGCGTCAAGCAAATCACTGGCGGACGCGGCCTGTTCATCGCCCAACTCAAGCATCAGCCGGCCGGTTGGCTTTAGAAAACCTGCGGCTTCGCGCGCGAGCCGTCGGTAAAAATCCAAACCGTCCGCCCCGCCATCGAGCGCGAGTCGCGGATCGAACTTGCACACTTCAGGATCAAGCACGGCGATTTCCGCGCTGGGAATGTATGGCGGATTCGCGACGATGAGATCGAACAGTTCGCCTGACGGAAGCGCGTCGAATCCGTCGCTCTCCAGAAATTCCACGGTGGCATGAAGGCGTTTCGCGTTCGCACGGGCAACGGCGAGCGCCGCGAATGAAATATCGAGCGCCACGATGCGCGCACACGCACACTTCAGCGCGAGCGCGACAGCCAGGCAACCGCTGCCGGTGCCGAAATCCAGCGCGGCCAGCGGCTCCGTCGGTTGATTCCTTCCCGTCGAAAGAAAATTGAGAAATGACCACGCGCGTTCAGCGAGCAGTTCAGTTTCCGGCCGTGGAATCAGCACATTGGGATCGACGGCAATTTCAAAACCGCAGAACGACGTGGAGCCGACGATATGTTGCAACGGTTCACGCGCGCCGCGTCGTTTGACGAAGCCACGGACTATTTCCAGTTCCGCCGATGTTAGCTCACGCTCAAAGTTTAAGTAGAGGTTTAAGCGCGGCAAACGTAAGACATGGGCGAGCAGCGACTCGACTTGCAGGCGCGGTGAATCGACACCTTTCTTCGCGAGGAATTCAGCGCTCCGTTGGATCGTTTCGAGGACTGTCACACCCAAAGCTCAAAGACGAAAGCAATTGCGATTTCACCCAAGCAGCTTCCACGATGAAATCACACTTCACCAAAATAGTTTTGTTGTGGCACCGTCGAGGAAGATCGTTTGAGCCGGTTTACGATCTGCTCGGTTGTTCATCAACGGCACTGTGACTCCCTACTTCACGCGCGCAAATTTGTGGAGGTGCCCAAACTGGCTCCACTCGGCCACGATGAGATTGCCATTTTTGTCGATCGAACCGCCGTGCGGCGAATTGCAGATACCATCCGTCCACTGATCCTGCGCCAGGCCAAAGTTGGCGCGTTGCTTTTCGTTGGGGTTGTCGCCGATTTGCGCCGCGATGCTACCGTCCTTGTTCAACACAGTGACACGGCCTTGCAGTTCGGGAATCAGGGCGTAGTTGCCCCGGATATGCACGGCTGCGGGCATGCGCAAATCTTTCTGAATCACTTTCACAAAATTGCCGTCGAGGTCCCAGTATTCCACGCGATTGTTGTTGCGGTTGCAGACGAACAACAGCGGCCTGCCTTGCCGGGTGTCCAGCCCAATGCCGTGACAAGTCTTGAACTTCCCTTCCGCTTCACCCGGCCCACCGAAGGCTTTCACGAACTTGCGATGCTTGTCGAACTTGAGCACATAGTTGGAGCCGTAGCCATCGGCGACGAAAATGGAACCATCCGGCGCGACGGTGACGGCGCAGGGATTGTAGCCCTTCGCATCCTTGTAGAGTCCTGACTCCGGAGGAAATGGCAGCGCCCACTCCTGCTCGCCGTTGAGCTTGAGCTTGACGACTTCGTGGTCGGACGGGCGCGCGCCGTAGATATATTCCACACCCTTCTCTTTGCGCAACTCGAGGCCATGAATGCGCGTCGGGCCGGCGGCGCGCAGGAACTTGCCCTTGGACGAGTACACCACAATGCCACGCGGCGTGTCGGTGGTGACGTAAATGTTGCCGGCCTGGTCAATCACCGCGCCGCCGTGGCAGGGACCCAGCAGTTGATTTTCCGGTTTGGCATCAAAGTAATTTGGCACGACGGAAAATTTCAAATCGGCGGCGAAGCCGGTGGATGCGGTGATGGCAAGCAGCAGTAGAGTTTGAGCGAGTTGGTTCATGATATGATGATTAGCGGGCAGTCAATTTCACGGCGTGAACGTTTGTAGAACGAATGATTGTCATTTGCAACCGCAGAAACAATCTCGAACGGACGACCATCCGTCAGTTTATCGGTGCCGCCACGAAATTCAAAAAACTTGTGAAGCATTTGCGCCGCTGAGTAGAGTCGCGCTCATGCGCATGTCATCAAAACTGTTTCCTCTCGCGTCGTCACGCGCTCGACTGATGCTGGCCTTCGCCCTTATTGTGTCCAATCGTCCGCCAGTTTTCGCTGCAGACGCCGAGCCAATGCGCGGCCCGTTTTTGTCCGCGACGATCATGCGCGCCAAGGACAAAGCCGCCGCGATGAAGGGTCTCGCAGTCACGCTCGGCGCGGACAAGAAAAGTTACGTCGTTTACGATCTCGACACGTTGCGGCTGGCGGTTGCGTGGACGGGCGAGTTCCTGGAGTTTGGAAACACGTTGACGAAGATCGAATGGCCGCCACCGCCGGCGGTGAAAGGCAGCGTAGCATTTGAAACTGCGATGGGTCCGGGCTGGGCCGACAAGTCCGGCAGCCTAGATGATCCGCGAGTCCGTCAGCAAGGGCCGCTGCCCAAGGATTGGGCGCACTACGAGGGGCTTTATCAGCACGGCGACAACGTGGTGCTGAAATACACGGTGGGCGGCGTCGGTGTTTTGGAATTGCCCGGACTCGAAATCGTCAACGGACGCCCAGCCTTTACGCGCACGCTACAGTTCGCGAAGCGCGTCGAGTCGTTTACGATGAAGGTCGCCGACCTCGCTCAACCAGGAATCTTTGTTCGCGCCGGTGAAGATTTAGTAGTGCGCGACAACGCCGGCAAAAACGTAATGGTCGTCGGCCTGAGTGATCGCAACACCGGGCATTGGAGTCTGGATAACGAGCACCTCAGCTTGCATTTGAACAAAGTCAAAGCGAACAAGCCGCTTCGCCTTGCGTTCATGCGCGCGGAAGATTGGGAAGCCGCCGGCAAGCCGGATCTCGCGAAGCTCGGCCAGTTGGAATCCGATTTGCGCTCGCTTACGCATGGCGGCCCGGCGCACTGGACTGAAGCGATCACGACGCAGGGCAAGCTCGGCACGGAGGACGGCCCGTATCAAGTGGACACAATCACCGAGCCGTTCCCGAATCCCTACGGCACACGCACGTTTTGGGGCGGCTTCGATTTTCTGCCGGACGGACGCGCGGTCATCTGCGCGTTTCACGGCGATGTTTGGATCGTCTCCGGCCTCGACGGCAAACTCGACAAGCTGACGTGGAAACGTTTTGCAACCGGACTCTTTCAACCGCTCGGCGTGAAAGTTCAGAAGGGAGAAATCTACGTCGCCGGCCGCGATCAAATCACGCGGCTCAAAGATATCAACGGCGACGGCGAGGCGGATTTCTACGAGAATTTCAACAACGACACCGTCGTCACCCCGAATTACCACGAGTTCGTGCTCGACCTGCACACGGACTCGAAAGGCAATTTCTATTACGCGAAAGGCGCGCCGTGGGAACCCGCCGTCACGTCGCCGCATCAAGGCTGTTTGTTC
>JACPZS010000042.1 GCA_016195385.1 Verrucomicrobiota bacterium | reverse complement strand
GTGCCGGTGGACGAAGCGGACTACCTTGCCGGCCTGGTCCATGACGTCGGCAAAATCGCGATGGCCTCCGCATTTCCGGAACACTTCGCCGAAATTCATCGCCGCTTGCGCGAAGGCGCGGGCGACTTGATCGCCGTCGAACTGGAAGTCCTCGGTCACGACCACATGGAAGTGGGCGGGCTCTATCTCAAGAACCACAAACTGCCGGACATCATGGTGGAATCCGCCTTGCACCATCACGCGCCGGAACACGCCAGTCACCATTGCCAAATCGTCGCCGCCGTCCAAATCGCTGATCTCCTTGTGCGGCACGCAAAAATTGGCTTCAGCGGCAACTCCGCGGAAGTGACCAACGAAGATTGGCTCGAGGCCAGCGGCTGGAACATTCTCTTTCCACAACGCGCCGAGGCCGAACGCGCCCTCGCCCTCGCCTCGCTGAATCGAAGTCTCGAAAGACTCCCCACGATTCTCGAAGGCTTGATCTGATTCGCCTCGCCGCTACCGGCTATTTGGCGCGTGTCAAGCCCAGGCGTTCTTCGAGAATGCGGTACAAATCCTCCGTCCGATCAATCACGCCGGCGACGATGGCCGTGCCAATGATCAATTGCGGCATCTGGCCCTTTCGCCCCTGCCGATAGTTCGTATCGAAAATCGCGACATCCTCTTGCACACACGCATCGATCCATTTATCCGCCAGTGCCCGCTCCAATGCTTCGCGACCGGTCAACTCCTCGGCGTGCCGGCGTACCTCGCTGATGGACGCGGGGCGCGCCGGCGCAAACACCCAGTCATCGAAGTCCGCAAACGCCGACGGTTTCGCGCGCCAAACTGCCAGCCCCAGCCGCGCGTATTCGCACGCACCCACGTGCGGCGAGGGAGTTCGTTGGACCAATCGATTACAATTCGCGTCCAGCGGCATCGGAAGTGAAATGATCGCCAGTTCATTGCTGAATGCGTGCTGAACTTCTCGCAACTGGCCGTGCATCTGCCGGCAATGATGACAGGTGTAGTCAAACAAACTTACGATGACGTGTCGCGCCTCCGGCGATCCCATCAACGGAAGCTCGCGCAATTTCAACGAGAATTGCCCGTCGTGAATCATCAGCACGCGCTCCGTTGGAGCTTGCGAAGCCGCTGCATTGGTCGTCATCGGCGCATTCGTTGGCCCGAGTTGATTCGCCCCCGCTGCCGACTGGACGACAAACGTCGCCGGTCGATACTGCAACTGGCCGCCGATCAAAACCGCCAGCGCCGCGCATCCCGCCGCCAACGACGCTACTTGAATCCCCTGCCCTGCCGTTGCAGACGAACCGTCGGCCTTTTTTAGCGCCGCCGCCGAAGCTCGACTTGCCCTGAACAAAAGCACCGCCGCGATTACGCCACCCGTGTGCGCCGACATGCAAAACGGACAAACACTTTTGATTACCAGCCATTGCAAGGCGATGAACCACGCCGCCGCCCCGAGCACCACAACCGTCATCGCCTCGAAAAAACTCTGCAGGTTGTTCGCTCGTTTGGCCGAGGCATTCCCGGTGATCCCGAACGATGCCACGAACAAAGCCAAGTAAACCGGCACCGCGAACAAACTAACCGGCAACCCGAACCACAAGCTCCAACGGCTCGAGAGTACTCGCTGGCAATTTGAATCTGGCCCGCAGCCCAGGACGGAACCACCACGCAGGGAAATCGAAGCCAGATAAAGCGCCACCACGAAGACTCCCAACAACAGCGTCCGCGCGACGATCACGTTCGTTTTCTTGATTGAAATAGTTTTGTCGCCAGACACGAAATGAAACTACTGCGTCTTGTCCACGCGCGGAGCCTCCGGCTCACGCCACGACTTCGGAACTGGTTTTGCACCAACGGGTTTGCCGTCGAGTTGCGCCGCCAGCCAGTCCAGTCCGGCCAGATTATCCGCCAGACGCGCTTCGGCGTCTTCATCGGTGTGGTTGAGAATGCCGATGCGACCGCGCCAACCGCTGTCACGAATCACGCGCAACAATTCCAAATCAAGATTGCCCTGCCCAAGTGGAAGAATTTTTTTGCCCAACTTGTCGCCGTCGCGCGTCATCCCGTTCAAATTCAGCGCCATCAGGTGCGGCTTCATTTTTTCCAGCAGCGCGGGAAAACGATCCAAGTGCTCGTGGCCATGATGAAGATTGTAAACGATGCCAACATTGGTGATGCCCTCGGACTTGAGCAGGCGAATGATTTCGAGCTGGTTCTCCGGTTCACCAAACCAGTTGCCATGATTGTAGAGCGCGACGCTGCAGCCAATTCGCGCGGCGGCTTCGGCGATGGCCCGAATGCGCTTGGCCTCGCTCTGCACACGCGCGCGCTGGTCCTCCGGTGATTTCGTTTTTGCGCCGCCGCCCATCACCCAAAGTTGCGCCTTCACTTCATGGCGCTTGAGCGCATCAAGGATCAGCCGTGCCTCGTCGTTCATGTCTGTCGGAAACCACCACGCGTCGAGCGCGACGCCGTGGCGTTGACAGGCCTCGATCTCCGCGTCGAACTGCGGGATGTGTTCGGCGCGATAGTCGTAGGCGAAATGTTTGAACCCGAGTTTTGCCAACATCGTCGCCCGCGCCTCCGGGCCGCGTTTCTGGGCGTCAAACGGCACGATGCACCACGCGATGAGATTCGTGCGGGCAAACAAATTGGAACCGGGCGCCGTGGTTTGGCTCGCACCCATCGCCGACCACGCGGCAATGGCGAACACGAGCACAAAGACGACGGTCACGAGGCGTTTTCCAGATCGGTTTGGCATAACGCAAACAAAACTGGTTTTGCCTGTGGAGTAAACTGAAAAGGCGCGGGCCGAATCCATTGGCGCGCAAATCGGTTTTTTGTGGCCGGGCGGCGCTGCTCAAAGGTTTGTCCCCCCAGGTCACAGAAAGCTGTGCCGTTGCAAAGCTTCCCTGCATTTTCTTTTCCTTTGTGATTTTGTGTCTTAGTGGCAAATCCGAAACCCGCGTCGAAGCTCACTGTTCACGCTTAAGTTGACTCGCCCTGCTGTTGCACGATGAGGTTCGCCGCCGTAATCAAGCCGCCGCCGATGAGCAGGCTGGCGGTGAGTTGCTCATTGGTGTAGTCAATTCCCGACCACCGCGAAAAACAGCCCGGCAGAAACAGCGCGAAGACGCTCGCGAACACCGGCTCCACACAATAGATCAATCCGGCCTGTGTCGCCGTCAGATGCGGCTGCCAGTGGTTCATGATGCGGTACGCGCCCAGCGTGCAGAAGATCACCAGCACGCCCAGCCAGCCAATCGTGGCCGGCGTGCTGTAAGCGATGAGCCAGTCGCCGGGCGCGGCCTGCGTCCACCAGGCAATGGGCGCGCACAACAACGCCATCGCGCCGAACATGATCAAAGAGAAATGGTCCGCGTGATTGTCCCGGAACTTCGCGCGTTGCAGCCAGAGGATTTGTCCAGTGAAAATAATCGAAGCGATGATCGTCTCAAGTTCGCCCCGGCCCAGCCGCAACGTTCGCCAGTCCAAATCCGCCAGCACCGCCACGCCCGCAACCGCCAGACCGCAACCAACGATGACCGGCGGCGAAGGCCAGGCGCGATGACGCAGCGCAAGCCATGCGGGAATGATCACGCATTGGCATTGTGTCAGAAACGCCGAAGTCGAAGCCGACGTGTAAGCCAGCCCGTCCATTTGGAAGACCAAACCTGCGGCGGCGAAGACCGCCAGCCCCAAACCCTGCCAGATTTCCGACCGCGTGATCCGGCGGAACGTTTTGCGGCAAATTACCGCCATGATCAATGCAGCCACCGCAAATCGCACCGAGACGCAGAGTGCGGCGACGAACCAGGTGTTGCTCGCCGGCAATAGAACTTTCTGCGCCTGGCCGAGCGCTTTCATTATCGGAAAGCTCAAGCCCCAAAATACGTTGGCGAGAATGAGCACCTGCACCGCGCGCCAGCGCAGTGCTTCGGGTGAAGCGCTCACGCGAACCTTTCCGGGAAGCGAAAGTTTGGCAAAAAGGTGACTCGCAAAAACATGGGCGTGCGTTTTCGGCTAATCCGCCAGCGCCGCCAGTTCCCGTCGGAGCAAAGCGACGAATGGTTCAATCGAGCGCGCGTTGAATTCAAACCGGCAGCCCGCCGCGGCGAACAGTTCCGGCAACGGACGCGAACCGCCGAGCGCGAGTCCGCGCCGATAGTCGCGCAGCGCTTTCGTCCGGTCAGTCTTCGAGTTCGCCCAAATCTGCAGCGCACCCAGTTGCGCGATGCCGTACTCCACGTAGTAAAACGGATGCAGAAAAATGTGCAGTTGCCGGTGCCACAAATTTGCCCGCGCCGGCTCGTAGCCGCTCCAATCCACATCACCGCCAAAGCGATTCATCAATTCGATCCATGCCGCCGAGCGCTCGCCGCGTGTGTGGCCGGGATGCGTGTAGATCCAATGTTGAAACGCATCGACCGTCGCGATCCACGGAAAAACTTCCACGATGCCTTCGAGATGATCGCGCCGCGCTCGCCGCGCTTCGGGCGGCGCGTAAAAGTGTTCGAGGTATTCGTTGCCGAGCAACTCCATGCTCATCGAGGCGACTTCGCAAAACTCGATCGGCGCTTCGCGATACGCGTGCAAATCTTCGCCGCGCGACGCCAGCGCATGAAACGCGTGACCCGCCTCGTGCAGCAGCGTTTCGAGATCGCGCTGCACGCCGACGGCGTTCATGAAGATGAACGGCAGGCGTGCTTCGTTGAGCGTCGATTGATAGCCGCCGGGCGCCTTGCCTTTGCGGTTGGCAAGGTCGAGCAGGCGCAGTTCCTGCATCGTCCGAAAATCGCCGGCGAGTTCGCCGTTTAAGGAATCAAAAATCTTCTGCGTGCGCGCCACCAACTGCTCCACCTGCTCGAACGGCCGCAACGGCTGGCGATTCGACGGATCGACCGCCAGATCCCACGGCCGCAGTGCGCTCAACTGCAATTGCTGTTTTCGCTCCGCCTGCAACTCACGCAACAGCGGCACGATCTGTTTTTCGATGGCGGTGTGAAAATCGCGGCAATCCTCGGCCGAGTAATCGAAGCGGCACTTCGAGCGAAACGCGTAGTCAAGGTAATTCGCGAAGCCGGCGTTCGCGGCGATTTTTTCGCGCAACGCGACGAGGGCATCGAAAATCTCTTCCATTTTTTCCGCGTCCTGCAGCCGCCGGCGCGCGACCAGTTCCCAAGCTTCCTGGCGGAGCGCCCGATCCGGCTCCTCGAGGTAGCGACTCATTTGCACGAGCGTCTTTTCCTCGCCGCGAAATTGCACCGTCATCGCGCCGCAGAGCTTTTGATACTCCTGTCCCTTGCGCGCCTGTTCGGTTTCCAATTCGACGTTCTCGGAGCGGAACAACTCGACCTGCACGCGCGTGTTGCGATCAAAAACCTCGTAGCGCGCGTTGGACAATTGCGCGCGCAGCGGATGCGCGAGGTAAATCTGCGCGAGTTTGAATTGACGTGGCTTGAGTTGCGGTTCGACGGCTTCGACAAAATGCAGATACGCCTTCTCGGCCCCGACGTCATCCGTGTGGCAGGTCATGGCGATGTAGCGGCGCGAGCCTTCTTCGTCGAGCGCGGCCGAAAGCTCGCTCCAATCCAGCAGCCAGCGCTCGAAATCCGCGACGCTCGCGCACGGTTGCGACCGGGCTTCGAGGCGATCAAACCACGGCGCGATCTGCGGCCAGTCTCCGAGATCGGTTTTCGCGTCCACAAACTGACGGGGCGCGTACGACGGCAACTGGCCAAAGGGCAACAAATTCATGAGTTGAGTCTGGCGGGGAAAAAATGCGCGCAAAGAAAAAAATCGCCGTCTCCACGTCGAGTGCCGCCACGCGCAAAGTGTCGGACGGGAAATTTAATTCAACGCAACGCCGCGACGGAGGTACGTGGGCAAATCGAGATCCTCCCCCTGTCGAATCGTCGGTTCGCTCTTGTCGAAACGGCCTTTGGAAACGACTTCGAGCGGCAGCACGCCTTGCCGCATTTTTTGAGCGCTCCGGCGTCCGCCTTTGCCAGTTGGCCGGCGCTCGAGTTCCTTGATTTTTTCGGCCGTGAGTTCAGGTGGTGGCGGCAAAACTCGCGTCGGCGGACGCGTTGACAAATTTTTCGCCGCCGCATTGGCCGCCAAGGTGCCCGTCGTGGAATGACTCGAATCGTCTCCGAATTCCCCATCCGGCGCGTCCGGATGCGTCTCGGCATCCGCCCCGCGACGCTGCGACGCCACAACGGTAATGATGAGTTTCTGTTTCAAGGTTTCATCCACGACCGCGCCAGTGATGACGTGCGCCTTTTCGCAATGCCGCGTGATCTGCTCCGTCACGCGCGTGATTTCGGCCATCGTCAAATCCGCATCGCCAGCCAGACTCACCAGCACCGCGTCGGCTTCACTCAGGACGCGTCCACCGTCCAGCAACGGATGCGCAAGCAATTTTTCGCCGATTTCACGCGAACGATTTTCACCCATCGCCTCGACCGTGGCGAAGGCGCTCTCCGTCTCGCGCCCTTGCACAACGGCGCACAAATCCGCGAAACTCACGTTCATGAAACCGTGCTGGGTCAGGATGCGCAGGATGCAACGCACCGCCTGCACGAGCAAATTTTGCGTGATGGAAAAAGTTTCCGAAACCCGCGTGTGTTCGTCGATTAGTTTCAAGACGCGCTGGTTGGCGAGGCAAAGCACTCCATCCGCCGTCAACTTGAGTTGCAGCAAACCCGCACGAGCCTGGCGTTGCCGGCGCGACCCTTCGCACTCGAACGGCAGCGTCACGAACGCGAGCACTTGCGCGCCAGATTCTCGCGCCACGCGCGCCAACACTGGCGCGATGCCCGTCGCGGTGCCGCCGCCCAACCCGGCCACGATGACCACGAGTTCGACGCCCTGACACGCGGCGCGCAGCCGATCGGCTTCCTCTTCCGCGACGGCGCGGGCCAGTTCCGGATCGCCGCCCACGCCCAGACCACGCGTGCGGCGTCCTCCGAGATAAATTTTCTCCGCCACGCGGCTGGACTCGAGCGCGGTCGCCTCAGTGTTGACGGCCACGAGAGACGCGCCGCTGAACTCGACACCGGTGATGGATTCAATGGCCTGGCAACCGGCCGTGCCGAGGCCGAAGATTTTGATCGTCTGACTTGGCTTGAGATGTTGACTGGTCGTGGCTGCAACAGAAGTTGTCATAAATTAAGAGTGAAATGATTCGTGGGCGGACTTAGTTGCGCCGGAACAATCCGCCGAACGTCTCGATCCAACGGTCAGCCAGTTGGAATCGGCCGCGTTTGCGCTTTTTGTGCTGGAGCGCGCCAAAGCGAACCAGGCCGATGCCGGTCGCGAACTCCGGTTGATCCAAGGCCGACTTCAAACCGCTCAACGATTTCGCCCGTCCGAGACAGACCGGCATTTGAAAAATTTCCTCGGCGAGTTTTTGAATCAACGGAATCCGCGCCCCGCCGCCGCACAGGAACACGCCGGCGCGGATGTAATCCAACAAACCCGCCTCCGCCAGTTCGCGTTCGATGAGGGTGAAGATTTCTTCGATGCGCACCAACATAATGCGGCGCAAATGCTCCAGATTCACCGAACGCGCGGGCAGGCCCAGGTCGCTTGCGATCGTGATCGTCTGCCCGCGCACCGCTTCGTCCAACAAGGCGGCGCCATGCTCAATCTTGAGTTGTTCGGCGCGGCCCAGCGGAACTTTCAAACCGTAGGCCAGATCGTTCGAGATGTGATCGCCTCCCACCGCCAGCACGCCCGTGTGCTTGATAATGCCGTCGGCGTACACCACGAATTCGGTCGTGCCGCCGCCGATGTCGATTACCAGCGCGCCCAGCTCCTTTTCATCCTTGCTCAACACGGCAAGCGAGGATGCCAGGCCGTTGAACACCACGTCTTCCACTTCCAATTGCAAACCCTTCACGATGCGAATGGGATTTTGCAGCCGGTTCAATTTGCCGTGAATCACGTGCATATCGACTTCCACCCGCGCGCCGAGCATCCCGACGGGGTGATGGATGCCGTCCTGGCCATCGACGATGAAGTGTTGGCGGATGGCATGCACAACGTCATGGTCGTTCGGTAAATTGATCGCTTTGGCGTTTTTGATGACGTCCTGCACATCTTCGTCTGTGATTTCGCGATCCTCGGAAATAACCGTATGCACGCCGCGGTTGTTGAAGCCGCGCAAGTGGTTGCCGGTGACACCGAGAAAGACGCTGCGGATCTCCGCGTCCGCCATTTGCTCGGCCTCGGCGATGGCGTTGCGCACGTCTTCCTCGGTCGTGGTGGCGTCGCAGATTTCGCCTTTGCGCACGCCGCGCGCGCGCGACTGCCCCACGCCGATGATGTTCACCGCGCCTTCGTCGTTCAACTCGCCGACCATGGCGCAGATTTTTGAAGTGCCGATTTCCAGACCGACAACGATGGAAGGTGAATCAAACATGTTTCTTTCGAGTGCGGAAGATTTTGGCGGGCTTGGGTTTGACGGCCGGCAAAGCGCTGGCCTCGAACCAAGTCACCGGCAGATGATTGGTAACGGAAATATCGAGCGTCGCGATGGCCTTGCGGCTGCCCAGGCCGGCGTCGTGAACCAAGCGCCAGCGGTTCAACTGCGCGTCCAGATTCGTCAGCGCGAAAGTCACTTCGTTGCTCTGGCCCGTGGTCACCCGCAACGCATCCGGCACGGTCACATCGATTTCATTCAGATCGACCTGGTTGAACATTGGCGACCGATCAAACGCCTCCACGAGTTGCAATGCGGCGCGCACCTGCTGCGATTCGATCTGTCGGCCCGGCCGCAACTCCGTGTCGTCCACGCCTGTCAGCCGCGGTAACGGCACGTTCGTGGTCAGGGCCGCCGCCCCGCCCGGCCAGTTATCCCGCGGGCGCATCACAAATCCCTCCGCGTCGAGCAAGTACACCACCGGCTCCAGGCCGTTGCCACGTGGAGCGGGCTGCCATTTGGACGCCTGCGCGATCGGTTCGCGCTCGCTCACGCCAAGCCGCAACGTATGCGGAATCACCCGCTCGACCCACGCCTCGCGAACCCACGGCACCAGTTTCAAGTCACGCTGCACCCGCGCCAGATCGAGCGCGAAAAGATTGTCGCCTTCCTTCACGCCCGCCCAGCGTCGCAATTGCGTCAGCGGCAAATCGCCGTCGGTCTGTGCTTCTATCTTCGTGATGGCAAACGCAGGATTCAGAAACACCAATCGATCCAAAAGCATCGTCCCGCCCTGCCATGCCAGGAATAAAACAAGCAACGCCCCGAACGAAACTCCCAGCACGCCCGACAACAACCGGAACCGCGTGGCCCGGACCTGCTGCGAACGCAATTTCACGTCCAATACGTGCGAGCGCTCGAAGCGTCGATTCCGGGCTTTTCGTTTGAACCACATTCGCTAATTCACGGGCAAATTCCCTTCGCCGCCAACGGCGCGCGCGCCAGCGCCAATTCCAACATCCGCTGACACAATTCGCCAAAGCCAATCCCCGCCGCCGCCGCCGCCATCGGAAGCAGACTCGTCTCCGTCATCCCTGGTAGCGTGTTCACTTCGAGCACCATCGGCTCGCCATCTTCACGCACCATCACATCCACGCGCGCGTAATCGCGTCCGCCGACCACGTCGAACGCGCGAACCGCCGCGCTCTGGATACGCCGCGTCGCTTCCTCCGGAAATTCCGCCGGAAAAAAATACTCCGTCGCGCCCTTCGTGTATTTGTTCCGATAGTCGTAATGGCCTTGCTTGGGCCGAATCTCGACGACTGGCAACGCTTTGCCCGCCAGAATCCCCACCGTCACCTCGCGGCCGATGATTTTTTCTTCCATCAAAATTTCCGGGCCGTGCTGCAAAGCCTCCGCCAGCGCGACATCAAAATCTTCGACTCGTTCCACAAACTGCAACCCCAGACTCGATCCCCCGCGCGTGGGTTTAAGCACCACTGGCGGACGCCAGCCTTCCGGCCACGATGCCCGCCGTTGATGCAGCACTTCAAAACGCGGCGTGCAAATGCCCGCGGCTGCACAACGCTGCTTCGTCTGGATTTTGTCAAACGCCACCCGGCTCGTCTCCACCCCGCAGCCGGTGTACGGCACGCCCAATTTCTCCAACTCGGATTGCACCTCGCCATCCTCGCCATAAGTTCCGTGCAGCGCCAAAAAAGCCACGTCCGTTCCAGCCGGCAAACTCAACTTGCCCGGCTGCGGATCGATTTCTTCAACGCGATGGCCGAAACCGCGCAACGCCCTGGCCACCGCCGCGCCCGAACGCAACGAAACCTCGCGTTCCGCCGAAGGCCCGCCCAGCAGCACCGCGACATTCAATTTCTCCAAACCAGTCATCTCGATTGTTCCGCTTAAAAAATTACCGCTTGGAACTCCGCGCGAAGGTCTTCAAATGCTTCGCCACTTTCGGAAACTCTTTCACGATTTGCTCGTCCGTCGTCACTAGCGGCACGTCCAAATCCTGCGCCAACACGACGTATTCGCAGTCGGACGCCTGGCAGCCTGACCGCTCCGCCAGTTTCAGCACCTGCTCTGCCGGCACGTTGTATTCCTGGCCCTTGAGCACTTCTTCGGCGTATTCGACCGCCCGCAGCGCCGCCTGCAACGTCAACGCCTTTTGTTTCAAGCATACTGCCACGACATTCCGAAACACCTCGCGCCAGCCAATGGGCGCCGCCCACTCCGGCTCCTTGCGCAACAACGCCTCGGCGGCGTCCGTCAAATCGCCGGGGATGAACAAATACGCCAGCACATTGGCATCGACGACGATCACGCGCGGCTCCCGGTTTTGGCGGCGAGCAAATCTTTCTGGGTCAGTCGGATTTTCACCGACTTGCGCAACGCGCGGGCCTCCGCCAGCACCGTTTCCACATCGACGCGGCTGCTGTGAACGCTGGCCTCCAGACAGGCGAGCATCTCGGTGTTCAAGCTGCGTCCGTGCGCCACCGCGCGTGCCTTCAGCTCACGATGCAACCGCGGCGGCAGGTCTTTGAGGGTGATCGTTATCATATAAAAACCGTATTGGAACCATTTTGGATGTCAAAACAATTTATGTTTAACTCAATTTGTTTTGGGCTCGCTCTTTTTAATCTCTAACAAAGCTTTTTCTACTCGCTCCCGCACTGCGGGATCGGGGTCGTTTAGCGCATTGCTTAAAGCAGGGATTACTGGAAGGGCATTCTCGCCAAATTTTCGCAGCGCGTTTGCTGCTTGAGCTCTGACACCTGCGTTCGTATCTCCTAGCAAATTTTCCAAGGCTGGAACAAACGTAAATGGATCCGTTCTGATTTCACCCAAGGCGGCTGCGGCATACCTACGCGTGTGTGGATTGGAGTCTTTAAGATTGCGAGCCAAAACGGGTACCGTCGCCACGACATCGGAACGTTGAATTGTTTTCCGGAAGAGGGCGATCTGAATAGCTTTTGCTGCATTACCGGCAACATGAGGAGTAGGACTCAGTAGTGCGTTGGTCATGGTTGATAACGCATCCGGACCAATCCCTGCCAAGGCACTCGATACATAGCCATTGTCTTTTTGCATCAGGACGGTCAATTCAGGGATAGCCGATTTTGCCTCGGCCCCAAGGATATAAAATGCCCGTGCGGCTCGGCTTCGTTTCTCGTACGCCTCCTCAATTAGAGAAGAACTGCCTGGCATATCATTCAAATCGATCAAAATTTGCTTCAAGAAAGGATACTCCGCTTGCAGATCAGCCACCATGCGGGGTAATGCCTTGATGCCAAAAGCTCGAATGGCATTCGTAGCTCCAGCGCGAGTTTGTTCCGGCAACTTGGGATCGAGATCAGCCAGCCAAGCACTTAATATCCTTCCTCCATAAGTCGGCTCGCTGGAAAGTTTCCAAAAGACGCCCAAGGTGATCGCGATCACTGCTGCGAGCAGAAACAAACCGATTTGGTAGTTTCGTTTCATCACACAGTCATGTCGCCGGAAAATTCAGACCGATGGTTGTAACAAGGCTTTCGGCGCTCAAAGAATTATTGGACAATGAAGTCTTCATTGTTCACCCAGAATTTCCACTTCCGTTTCCAACTCAATTCCACGCGCGGCCTTTGCCCGCTGTTTCACGATGTCGATCAACGCCAGCACGTCCCGCGCGGTCGCGGTGCCTTCGTTGACGATGAAATTGCCGTGGATGTCCGACACGACCGCGCCGCCGACACGCGTGCCTTTCAAGCCGAGTTCGTCGATGAGTTTGCCGGCCGGAATTGTTTTTGGGTTTTTGAAAATGCAGCCCGCGCTCGGCTTGCGCGGCTGGCTCGTCCAACGCTTTTCGTTGCTCGCAGTCATCCGCTGCTCGATTTGCTCGCGCGACGCCGGCTCGCCTTTGAGCACCGCGCCCAGGGCGATGTGCGTTTTGAACAACGGGCAGCCGCGATACTCGACGTTCACTTCGCTGGCCGGCTGTTCGTGAACGTTGCCCGCAAAGTCCATAAACCGAATCGACTCGACGACGTCGAACATCCAGCCACCCATCGCCCCGGCGTTCATGCGCAGCGCGCCGCCGACGCTGCCGGGAATGCCTTCGAGAAATTCCAAACCGGTCAGTCCCGCGCGTTTCGCCTCGTTGGCGACAATTTTCAAAGGCGCGCCCGCGCCGCAGCGCAACTGCTGGCCAGTTGTCTCGATGCGGCTGAAAAACGGGTGCGCGAGACAAATCACGACGCCGCGAATGCCGCCATCGCGGATAAGCAAATTCGAGCCACGACCAAGCATCACGAAGGGCAACGCGCGCGCCCGACAAAACTTCAGCACGTCTGCCAGTTCGGTTTCCGAAGCCGGCTCAACGTAGATGTCCGCTGCGCCACCAACCCGCAGCGTCGTGCGTTTGGCCAGCAGTTCATTGCGGCGAAGGATCGTCTCCTTCGGTAATAATTTCTCCAGTTCGGCAAAAAGATTTTCGTGCATCGTCGTCACGGCCCCGGCGCGCCTGCTTTCAGCGGCCAGTTCCTCCGCCAACTTGTGAGCGACGGTGGTGATGTCGGCTCCAGCGCCGAGGAACAAAACCAAATCGCCCGGTTGCATCGCGATCCGAATCGCGGCGCGAAGCTTTTCCAAATCGGGGATGTACTCGATGGCCTGGCCTGCCGCACGAATGGCTTCGGCGAGCAGTTCGCTCGTGACGCCGGGAATCGGCGGCTCGCTCGCAGCGTATATGTCGGCCAGCCAGAGTTGATCGATGCCGGCGAACGCGGCAGCAAACTCGGCCAGCAGCAATTGCGTGCGCGTGTAGCGATGCGGCTGGAACGCGACGAGCAGCCGGCGCGCGCCGAGCGACTTGAATGCGGCGAGCGTGACTTTGATTTCCGCCGGATGATGCCCGTAGTCGTCGAAGACGCGGAACCGATCATCACCGAAAAGCAGTTGCTGCCGCCGGGCCGCGCCGCGAAAGGGCGCGATGGCGCGGGCGATGTCCGCCGGGGCGTAACCGAGCTGATGGAGCAACGCGATGACGGCGGTGGCGTTGGCGACGTTTTGAACGCCGAGCAGCGCGGTCGCGAAGTCACCGAGTTTTTCGCCGCGATGCCAGACGGTGAAAGCAGTTTTGAATTCTGAATTTTGAGTTTTGAATTGAGCCGGCTGTGGTGATGCCAGTTCGATTCGGTAGGCCGAAAGAGGATGGAAGCCGTAACTGATGGCACGGGGGTGTTTCGCGAAAAGTTCGGCTAGACGCGAATCGTCGGCGCAAAAAATTAGATTCCCGCTCGTCTGCTGGCCGAAGCGCGCGAACTCCTGGCAGATGGCATCGAGGTTCACGTAGTAGTCGAGATGCTCGGCATCGACGTTGAGAACGATCGCGTGCTCGGGATGAAATTCGCGCAACGTGCCGTCGCTTTCGTCGGCCTCGATGACGAAATAGGGTTGAGAGGAGGAGGAGTTGAGAGTTGAGGGCAGCGAGAAGCGCGCGTGCGGGACCAGTTGAGGCACGAGCCAGCCAACTGCGTAGCTCGGTGCCGCGCCAAGTTGATCGAGCGCAAAGGCGAGCAGTGCGGTGGTCGTCGTTTTGCCGTGCATCCCCGCCATACAGATGCCGCGCTGACGCGCGAGCAAAGCCGCCAGCAGCGTCGCGCGGCGCACGATGGGAATTTTCAACTCCTCGGCGGCTTGCAATTCCGGGTTGTCACGGCGAACCGCGGACGAATAGACGACGAAGATCGGTTTGGCCACGCGCAAATTTTCCGCGGCATGGCCTTCATGGATAATCGCGCCGCGCGCGCGAAGCTGCCGCGCTTCCTCGTTGATAACGAGATCGGAGCCGGCGACGCGATGGCCAAGGTCGAGCAACAAATGCCCCAGCCCGCTCATGCCGCAGCCACCCGCGCCAACCAAATAGACGCGCGCGGGTGTCGCGGCGGTGGCAAGCAGGGAAGAAACTTCGTTGGGCGACAAGCAATTCACAGGGCAATTCCGACGGTCACTCGCAAAACTCGAATTCCAACTCCAACCGCTCAGGGCGCGGAGAGAATTTCGCGTTTCATTCCACGGATCGAAAAATTCGGCAGTGGCTCTTCATTGGCGGCCGCTTCGTTGGCACGGACGAGCGGCTGCAGGCCGATGGCTTGCAGAATGCGACCCGCGATTTTTCCCGCCGCGTCGGGCACGTGTCGCTGAGTCAGCGCGGCGCGAAGGTGTTCGCGCTCGCGTTCGTCACCGAGCAGTTGGGCAATCAGCTTCGCGAGCAGTTCCGGCGTGGCAGTACGCTGCCACAGCATGCGCGCAGCACCCGTCTCGACGAACGTGCGGGCGTTGTGAAACTGGTGATTGTCCGCGGCGGCGGGGTACGGAATGAGAATCGCCGGCAAAGCCATCGCCGCAAATTCAGCGAGAGACGAAGCGCCAGCACGGCTGACCACCGCGGTGGCCGCGCCGAGCGCGAGTTCCATTTCGGTCAGGAACGGGTGAACGCTCGCCTTCAACTTCTGCGCGGCGTAAGCACGGCGAACTTTTTCCGCGTCACTCGGTCCGGTCAGGTGCAGGAACTGCGCGTCGGGAAATCGCACGGCCAGCAACGGCAGCGTGTCGATGACGAGGTCGTTGATGCCGCGCGCGCCCTGGCTGCCGCCCATGACCAGGAGCGTCGGCTTTTCAGCCGAAAGCCCGAGCGCCATGCGGCAGGCCGCGGCATCCATCGAGTGGAATTGCGGGCGCACCGGCATGCCGGCGATGGTGACTTGAGAGTTGCGCAGCCGCAGCGCCGTTTCTGGAAAATAGACAAACGCCGCGTCCACCCACGGTGCGAGCAGGCGGTTCGCGCGGCCGGGTATCGTGTTGGCTTCGTGCAGGAAAGTCGCCGCGTGAAAATGTTTCGCCGCGAAGACCGGCGGCGCGCTGGTGAAGCCACCCATCGCAAGGACGGCTTTGGGCGCGCGCGCGCGAAAAAGTTTCTTGGCCAGCAGATACGAGCGCCAGAATCCGCGCAGGAATCCGAGATAACCGCCGCTGGCCAACGCCACCGCCGGCAGCGTCACTACGTCCATGCCTGACACAGCGCGCACGGCTTGTTGATCGACTTCCTTGGGCGAGATGAGCAACATGACGGCGCAGTCATGTTCGAGAATCTTTTCAGCGACCGCCATTCCAGGAAACAAGTGTCCGCCGGTGCCGCCGCACGCCACGGCAACCAAGGGTTTTGTTTCTGGCGAATTCATCAAACAACAGGAGAGGGAACGAGATCTTCGGCCTCTTCGGGATCGCGCGCCGAAAATGGATTTTCGACCGCGCGGCGCGCGACGCTGATCAGCAACCCGACGCAGCTCAACATGATGAGGAGATTGGAGCCACCGTAGCTGATGAACGGCAACGGCAAACCCTTGTTGGGCAGCGCGCCGGTGACGACACCAACGTTAATCGCCGCCTGGAGTGAGATGAGTGACGTGATGCCAAAGGCAAGCAACATCCCGAACGAATCGCGCGCGCGAAACGCGATCCAAATGCCGCAGATCAGCAGCACAAGAAAAGTCGTCAATACCGTGAGCGTTGCCACCAAGCCCAGTTCTTCGCCGATGACGGACAGGATGAAGTCCGTGTGATTCTCCGGCACGAAGCCCATTTTCTGCCGCCCCTCCCCCAGTCCGACGCCTTTCCAGCCGCCGGAGCCAAAAGCGATGACGGATTGTTTGGTCTGGTACTCGAGCGCAGCTTGACCAGGCTTCGGATTGAACCAGACCATGACACGCGCGCGGCGCACGGGGTTCATCGCGATAGCGGCCGCAAATACGGCGACCACCAGAATTCCCGTCGGGATCAGGAACCGCCAACGCACGCCGGCGACGAGCAGCATCAATCCACTCACCGTTGCGAGCAGGATGGTCGCGCCATAATCTTTGCCGATCAAAATGAGCACGAGGATGACGCTGATGAAGGCTCCTGGAATCAGCAGTCCCTTGATGAAGCCCGGCATCTGGCGCTTGAAGCGTTCGGCGTACCAAGCCAGTGTGATGATGAGCGCGAGTTTGGCGAACTCCGAGGGTTGAAAAGTGGTAATCCGCAAATTGATCCAGCGGCGCGCCCCGTGCGACACGACCCCAAAGTGAGGAATGAACACAGACAGCAGCAGCAGCGCGGCAAACGCCAGCAACACCCAGGAAAATTTCTTAAGCGAGCGATAGTCGCTCAACGCGAGACTGAGGCAGACGACCATTCCCAGCCCGAAGGAAACCAACTGAACGGTCAACAGGTGACTACCCGCCTTGTGTGCCACGCTCGCGCTCAAGAGCATCACAAGACCCAACGCTAGCAGCGCCCCCACACAAGTAATCAGAATGGTTGTCGCGCGTTTCAAGGGGGAAACCGAAGCGGTAAAAATTTTCAGCGCGGCTCGCAAATCACCTCCGGTCGCAAGCCGCGCTGATGTTTGTTATTGGTTTGTCGGAGCGGCTACGCCGGGAGCGCTTGCTGGCAGTTTGGCGGCGGCACCTGTGTCGGCTTTTGCCAGCGTGGTCTTGGCGGCGGGCAGTTTGAGTTTTTGGCCGACTCTAATCTGACTGGTTTTCAGACCGTTTGCAGTTTGGATGGCTTTGACCGTCGTGCCGTGCTGTTTGGCAATCCGGACAAGCGTTTCTCCAGCTTTCACCACGTGTGTGGCGGACTTGGGCGCGTCGGGAGAACCAGCGTCACTCGCCGCGACAGTGCCGGGCGCGGGCGCGGCGGGCGCGGGGATTTGAATTTTCTGACCCACTTTCAATTTCCTGGGATCGACATTGGGGTTCGCGGCGACGAGCGCTTTCAGACTTACGCCTTTGGCTTTGGCAATGTTCGCGAAGATGTCGCCTTTTTGGATCGTGTATTCAGAAGTTGCCGCGGCAGGCGGTTCTTTGGGCAGCGGCGTCAGCGTCTCGGTCGCGGGGTTCGACGGCAGCGTTGGCAGTGCGTTACTGGCCGCTCCAGTCGTCGTCGAGTTCGCGGCGAAGTTGGAAAGTTGATTCGTGTCCGCCGCTGGATTGGTGCTGAGGTTCGAGAACGAGTCCGCCAGCGGCGGCAGTGAGTTCGTCGGCGAAACGATGTCCGCGAGTTTGTTCTTGGCGCCGTTGCGGTCGCAGCCTTGCATCAGCAGGCCGCCCAGCAGAACGACGTGAACCGCGAGGATCGTGAAAACGGCGATGCGCACGTTGCTCCTGCCTTTGGGCGGTTGCTGGGAGCCGGCGAGATTTTGGAAGTTGGGGATGTTCATGAGTTGGTGGGAACGTTCTGAGCGTCGGTTAGTTGTGTTTTAGTTTTAGTTAATTTCGGCGCCAGTTTTTCTTCGCGAAAGCACCGGCGCAAATTTGCCAGATTTACATCATCATCATTAATTCGGCTGTCAGCCATCGCTTTGTTGCCCCGGTCGCCGCCGGGGTGATTGGGATTCTTAGCTACGCACGCGACCGCCCGTCGAAACACTTCACCCCGGTCTTGGTAGTTTTGAAACATGTCAAAGCTGGAGCAAGCCGGCGAAAGCAACACGATGTCACCGGAAACCGCTTTGCGGGCGGCTTCCGAAACTGCTTCTAACAATGAACCCACCGGACTGCAAGGAGTAAACAAACTCCAGGCTGCGCGCATTTTTTCGCGCGTTTCGCCAATCAAAAACGCGCCTTTCACACGCTGCGACAACAACGGCCCGATGTCGTGAAACGCGAAGCCCTTATCCTTGCCGCCCGCGATCAACCAGACGTTCGGCTCCCCCGATTTGGCGACGGGCATCGCTTGGATGGCCTTCTGCACCGCATCCAAGTTGGTCGCCTTCGAATCGTTCACGTAAGCCACGCCGTTGACCTCCGCGACGCGCTCGCAACGATGGGGCGCGGGCGAATACGCCTGCAGCGCCGCCACCATTTCTTCCAGGGGCACGCGCAGGACGCGGCCGACGGCGAGCGCCGCCATCAGATTCTCGGCGTTGTGCGGGCCGCGCAACTGGCACGTCTCCATGTCGAGCAGCGGCCCGGACCAATCCGGCAGCCGGCTGATCAACAGTCCGCGATCCAGATAAATATCCGCGCGCCGGTTCACCGCGCTGAACGTGACAATTTTCGACGGAATCGAAATCTCCAACGTGCGCAACTGCGCGAGCGCCTCGCTCTGGATGATCGCCCAATCAAACGGCTGCTGGTTCATGAAAATCCGCGCCTTGGCCCGGATGTAATCCGTCATCGTCGCGTATCGGTCCAGGTGATCCGGCGTCAAATTCATGAGCACCGCCACCGCCGGCCGGAAAAATTCAATCGTCTCCAACTGAAACGAACTCACTTCCAGCGTGAGGATGTCCAGCGCTTTCGTGCGCTCCGCGATGGCGCAGACGGGTAGGCCGATGTTGCCGGCGGCGATCGTCTGGCGATGCGCCTGCGTCAACATTCGCTCGACCAACTCAGTGGTGGTTGTCTTTCCGTTCGTGCCCGTGATCGCGACGTTAAGGCAGAGCGATTGTTGATAGCCGAGTTCCAATTCACCGATCAAGGGCACACGCCGGTTCGCCAACTCGCGCACGAACGGCGAATCCAGCGGCACGCCGGGACTGATGACCGCAAGATCGAACATGTCGGCAGGCAGCCCGCTCGCGGCTAATTGCACTTTCACGCCCAGCGCGGTCAATTGATCCGCGACACCGGTGAGTACGTCGGTTCGCGCGGCATCGATGGCCGTCACTTGCGCGCCGCGCTGCCGCAACAATTCGCATGCCGCCCGGCCGCTCGCGCCGAGACCGATGACGAGAATGTTTTTGTTCGCCAGCGCGTGCATGACTTACCGGAGTTTCAACGTGCTCAACGCGGCCACGGCACAGAGCACACACAAGATGAAGAAACGCGTCACTACCTGCGATTCATACCAACCCAGCTTTTCAAAATGATGATGCAGCGGCGCCATCAAAAAAATCCGTTCGCCCACGCCGTAGCGTCGTTTCGTGTACTTGAACCAACCGCGTTGGAGAATCACGGACAGCGCCTCCGCCACAAAAACTCCGCCGGCAATCAACAGCACCAGCGGTTGGTGAATCAAAACCGCGATGACGCCCAATGCCCCTCCCAATGCGAGCGACCCGGTGTCGCCCATGAAAACTTGAGCGGGATGGCAATTGAACCAGAGAAATCCCAAGCCCGCGCCGATCAACGCCGCGCAAATCACGGTCAGTTCGCCCGCGCCCGGCACGTACGGCCAGAAAAGATATTCGGAATAATTTTTGTTTCCGGAAATATACGTCAGCACGAGAAACACCACCGCGACAATCGTGGTACAGCCGATAGCCAGGCCGTCCAATCCGTCGGTTAAATTCACCGCGTTGGAACTGCCGACAATGGTCAGCACTGTCAGCGTCAGGCCAACAGCCGCTGACCAAAATAAACCGAGCGGCAAAGCGTTCTTGTAGAATGGCACCATGACTTCGGTAATCAGCGCCTTCCGCTGCGGCATTTGCCAAAGGATGATTCCGATCGCCAGCGCCAGCAGGCCTTGAACCCACAGCTTGATGTGCGATTTGGCCCCCAGATTATTTTGCCGCGTGATCTTCGCGTAGTCGTCGTAAAAACCCAGCCCGGCGAGCACGAGCACCGCCATGAGCGTAAGTTCCACCAGTTCATTCCAGCGCGTCCACAAAAGCGCCGTGAGGTAGAACACCGTGATGATTAGGACGCCCCCCATCGTCGGCACGCCTTTCTTGCTGATGACGCGCGCGGTCAAACCACCGCCTTCTTCGGCCTTGTCGAGATAATCCTGTCCGAAGCGCCAGTGCTTCAACATCGCAATCACTTTTGGTCCCAGCCACAGACTCAAAAGCAACGCCGTTATCGCCGCCCCCGCGCTGCGAAAAGTGAGGTAGCCAAAAAGGCGCAACGGTGAGAGGCGATCCTCCCACACCGTGCCGGCGCTCTGCTCGAGGACGTACTGGCTCAAGAAATAGAACATTGAATCAATCGTGCCGATGACGCGGGAAGTTTTCCATCGACTGGAACGTCCCATACTGCCAGCCATCAAGCCGGCTCAAAAAACCAGGCCAGCCCGCGCTGCGAGCCTGTTGAACCCGGCGCGTCAGGCTGGCTTTGAGTCGCCCAACCGGAAACATCAATTCCGGTTCCAGAAATTTTTTGCCTGCGGATTTCACCTCAACTTGCTTTCTCGTACTCGCCCCGCAACACATCGACGACTCGTTCGAGCCGCATCGACCGCGACGCTTTCAACAGCAGCACGTCCCCGGGTTGGGCGAAGGCTTTGATCGCCAGCGCGGCTTGATCGACATCGCTGAATTCCATCACGTTGGCCAGGCCGCCCTCGCGCGCGGCCGCCGCCATCAACGACGCCTGCCGGCCAATCGTAAAAAGCTGCCGCACGCCTGATTCCGCAGCGCAGCGGCCGACTTCGCCGTGCGCCACGGCGCTGTGGCTGCCAAGTTCACCCATGTCTCCCAGCGCCGCGAGCCGCCGCCCCCGACATGGAAATTCTTTCAACGTCTGCAACGCCGCGCGCATCGAATCCGCATTCGCGTTGTAGCTGTCATCCAACACGCGCAGGCCGTTGATCTCCCGGAGCTGCAGCCGCATTTTGGGTGGGTGGCAGTCGGCCAGACCGTTTCGCAGTTCCTCGCGACCCAATCCCAGCTCTGCGCCGACTGCCAAGGCGAACAGTGCATTGATCGCCTGATGCCTGCCCAACAAGTTGACGCGGTAACGGCCGTTCAACGCCGCCACCGGCGAATGCACCGCGAAGTTGGATCCGCGTTCGTCCAACTCGAGGTCACTCACCCGCCATGGGTTGTCGTTCCCAAATCCGACGCGCTCAACCGGAGCGCGACACCGGCGCGAAACCGGCTCCGCCCACTCGCTGTCGCCGTGGATGAACAATTTTCCATCCGCCGGCAGCAGCTCGGCGAGCGTGCCTTCTTCGTCCGCCACGCTGGCGACGTTGCCAAAAAATTCCAAATGCTCGCGGCCAATGTTGGTGATCACGCCCAGGCGCGGTTGAATCATCCGCAGCAACGGCGCCAGTTCGCCGGCGTGATTCGTCCCCGCCTCAAGCACGGCCGCCTGATGGCGCGGCTCCAGTTTCAAGAGCGTCAGCGGCACGCCGATGTCGTTGTTGAAACTGCCTTCGCTCTGGAGCGTCTCGAAGCGTTGCCGCAACACGGCGGCGATCAATTCTTTCGTCGTCGTCTTGCCGTTGGAGCCAGCCACGGCCACCACCGGAAGATTGAAATCACGCCGGTGGCGTGCCGCCAATTTACCCAGCGCCCGCCGCGTGTTCCGCACCGCGATCAAGGCGCAGTCGCTACGGGCCAGACAAACTTTGCGCCGTTGCACGAGCAGCGCCGCCGCACCACGCCGCACCGCTTCGTCCAAAAAATCATGGCCGTCGAACCGTTCGCCGTCGATGGCGACGAACAAATCTCCCGGCTGCACCTCGCGCGAATCAAGGCAAGCACGCCGGACGATCTGCGCCGGATCGCCGTGCTCCAGCGAGCCGCCGCAACCCGCCGCCACGTAGGCCAAAGTGTGTTCCTGCATGGCTCAGTAAGTCCCGCCATCCGCGTGCGCGAGCCGCACGGCGCGGCGGCGATTGGACGCCCTGTGAGATCCAATCACCGCGCGCGCGTGCCCACGTGTGCCGTTCACCGGCGAAAAGGTGGACGGCTCGACGCGACCCCCGACGCGCCGAGCCGTTGAGGGTAGAAACGCCGCCCATAACGGCGAACTCCAAGTTCTCCCCGCGCATGTCCTGCAAGCTTCGACCAGTCGGTGGCAGCCTCCCGCCTCCCGGTTCAAAGCTCGCCCGGTTCCCCGCGCGAAAATTTCAAATTGGTTCCAAAATAAATCGAGAATCATGTTCGTTCAGCGGCGGTGGTTCGCCCAAGGGCGGCAGGCGATAGCCCGCGTCCCGCAGCGCGATGCCGTAGGTGGTCGAGTTGGTGATGCGTGTGACCGGCGGCGCCGGTTCAATCGGCGTGAGTTGCGGCTGGATGCCGTAGGGGCCGCCCAAAAACTGCCAGCCCTCGAAGCGGGTGGGGATTTCATGCCCGTCGGGAGCGATGATGGTGATAAGTTCGTTCACGTGGTGAGGAGTTAAGAGGTCAATTTTCCATGACTGCTTTTTTTGATTGGAGGTCGGGAAAAGCCCAACGCTTCCAGCGCTTCCTGCGCCTGGACGCGATCGTCAAACGGGACGACCGTATCCTCGAATTCCTGGTAAGTTTCGTGGCCTTTGCCGGCGATCAAAACCGTGTCGCCGGCGCGCGCCATTCCGATGATTTGTTGAATCGCGCTCCGGCGATCCAGCTCGATGCCAAAAGTTCCACGCCGCGCGGCCGGAAATCCTTGCGCGATTTGTTCCGCAATTTTGGCCGGGGATTCTTTGCGCGGATTGTCGCTGGTGATGGTCGTGAAGTCCGCGAGTTCGGCGGCGACCGCGCCCATCTTGGCGCGTTTGCTGGTGTCTCGGCTGCCGCCGCAGCCAAACGTCAGCAAGAGCCGGCCCGGCGTGATCTCGCGCAAAGTCACCAGCACGTTGCGCAGCGCGTCATCGGTGTGCGCGTAATCCACCACGACCCCAAAATTCTGCCCCGACTCGACGCGTTCCAGTCGACCCGCCACCGGCTTGAATTGGTTCAACGCCGTTTGAATGGTGGCCGGTTCAAGCTTGAGCGCCAGCCCGGCTCCGACCGCCGCAAGCGCGTTGTAAACATTATGCCGTCCAATCAACGGCAGGCGGCAGGCGAAGTTGCTGGCCGCCGTTTCAATCTGCATGCGCGTGGCGTCTGGACTGAGTTCGATCCGCGTGGCCCGGACTTTCGCGGCAGGGGCCAGACCGTAGCTCAGAAGAATTTCCGGATTCACACTGCGCGCAAGCCGCTGGCCGAAACCGTCGTCGATGTTGATGATCGCGGCGCCGGGTTTGGCGCTGGCACGCAAGCCGGTGAAGAGTTTTTCCTTCGCGAGGAAGTACGACTCCATCGTTTCGTGGTAGTCGAGATGGTCCTGCGTGAGGTTGGTGAAAATCGCGACATCAAATTCCACGCCGCAGATGCGCTTCTGATCCAGCGCGTGCGAACTAACCTCCATGACGCACGCCTGGCAATCGTTGCGCACCATGGACGCCATCATCTGCTGGATTTCGACCGCCTCCGGTGTCGTGCGCTGCGCCGGAATCACCCGGTTGCCGATCTCGTGATGAATCGTGCCGATGAGACCGGTCTTGATCCCCGCCGTCTCCAGCATCGCTTTCACCATGAACGCGACCGTGGTCTTGCCGTTGGTGCCAGTGATGCCAACCACTTTGAGTTTGGTGCTGGGGTGCTGATAGAACACCGACGCCGCGCGCGCCAATGCCTCGCGGGAATCGCTCACTTTGATGATACTCGCCGAACACTGAACGAAACCGTTCCGCTCGCAAATGACCGCGACTGCCCCGCGCGCGATGGCGTCCATCACGAAATCATGCCCATCGGCTGCCTGCCCAGGCACGGCGACAAAGACCATGCCCGGCGAAATGCGCCGCGAATCGTAACTCACGCCCGTGATCGCGCGCTCCAGCGAGCCTTGCGTTTTTACGGGCGCAAGTGCATCGACGATCTCTTTGAGTTGGATGGACACAGTACGGGTCAATTGGTGTTTCGCGTGGCGTTGCGCGCGCTGCGCTCGGCGATTTCGAGTTTGGCTTCAGGCGCGGTGTCGGGATGAATGTTCAGATAATTCGCGGCGCGTTCGGCAATGTCTTTGAAAATTGGCGCCACGATTTTTCCGCCGTAGTAGCCGTTCTTCGGATCGTCGAGCATGACGGCGATGCAAAGCTCCGGATCGTCAGCCGGGAAAAATCCAATGAACGAGGAAAAGTATTTCCCTTCGACGTAGCGGCCGCCTTCGGACTTTTGCGCGGTGCCGGTTTTGCCGGCGACGGTGAAGTAATCAAGCTTGGCCCCAAGCGCGGTGCCATTCGTCGCGACCACGGCTTTGAGCGCCGTCACCATGCGGCGCGACGTTGTTTCGCTGATCACCTGCCGGATAATTTGCGGTTCAAAACGGCGTCGGACATTGCGCTGCTCGTCTTCGAGATGATCCACCATCATCGGCCGCATCAGTTTGCCGCCATTGGCAATCGCGCACATCGCCATCGTCATTTGCAACGGCGTGGTCGCAATCCCCTGCCCCATCGGAATTCTTGAGATGGAGAGCTTGGACCATTTGGCGGGCGGATAGGAAATCCCGTTGACTTCGCCCCGCAGATCGATGCCAGTGGCGGCTCCAAAACCAAATGCGCGGATGTACGAATAAAGTCGCTCCGGCCCGAGTTTGATGCCGATTTTCGCGGCACCAATGTTGGACGACTTGGCAACAATGTCCTCCACCGAGAGCACGCCGAAATGGTGCCCCGCATCGTGCAGAGTCTGGCCGGCAAAAACAAATTTGCCCATCTCGCAATCGAACCGGTCTTCCAGCGAGATCAGATTTTCTTCCAACGCGCCCGCCACCACCACAATTTTGAAAGTTGAACCCGGCTCGGCCACGTCAGCGATGACGCGGTTGTTCAGGTTGGCCAGGTTCGATTTGCCCGGCTGGGCCGGATCAAACGCGGGCAGCGAGGCCATCGCCAAGATGCGGCCGGTCTTGGGCCGCACGACTACGCACGACGCACTCACGGGCGTGTGCTGGATCATGGCTTCGGCCAGTTCGCTCTCGACGATATTTTGCACCTGCTCGTCGATGGTGAGCACGACGTTCAGGCCGGCCTGCGGTTCGATGTCGCTGGCGCGAAACTCGACCTGTTCCATGTTGCGGCTGTTTTTTCCGGACTCCCGCCAGCCACGCACCCCGGTCATGTCCTTGTCAAAAACCCGCTCAATGCCCGAAGCGCCGCGTCCGTCTTCATCCAAAAAACCAAGCACGTGCGCCGCCAACGACTGGCGGGGATAGAGGCGCAACTGATCCTCCTGCGGCTCGGCGAAAATCATGCGCGTTCGCAACTCGCTCAATTTTTCCTTTTCCGCGGACGTCAACGCGCGCCCCAGTTTTTCCCGCTCGTAGCCGAAAGTGAGACGGCCGATGGCATTGGTAATTTGCGCCCATTCCTCCTGGCGGACTTTGCGTTTGAGCACGGAAGACTCGCTGAAAACCAGCGCGCCGCGCTCATTCGTGCGGACAATGCGCGGTTGCAGGCGTTGGGCGAGGAACGCTTCGTTCGTCTTGAGCAACGGTGCCAGCACTTTCACCACTTCAGCCATACGATTGGAAACCAGTTGCGGATTGGCGCAGACGGTTTTGACGAACAAACTCGTGGCCAGGAGGTTGCCCCGGCTGTCGCGAATCTCGCCGCGGCGTGGTTCGCGATTGAAGGAATAAGTCGTTTGCGCGCGTGATTGCGCGCGCAAAGATTCGTGCCGGAAAACTTGCAGTTCGACCAGGCGGACGGCCAGCGCAACGAAGCACGCCCCCAAGAGAAAGGCGACCACGAACATCAGGCGGTATTGCTTCAATTTGGCCATATCGGTGTGTCGGTGGATTTGCGCGCGCTTCGTTTCAATTTCCCGCAAAATGCCGTTCGTTGCCGCGCGGTTCCGTTGCCGGCGCTGCGTCCACGAGGCGGAGGATTTTTCCAAACGCCGGCGCGGCCAAACCCAATTCGGGGTGCTTCTTCACGCGGCGATCCAGTTCTACCGGCGAGCACGCCCTGGCGAATTCATCGCGATATTGTTTGTTCTCTTTCAGCAACTGATCGCGACGGCTTTCCCGCAGTTTGATCTGCCGGCCGAGGTCTTTGATTTGGTTCTGCTGCCACACGTAGCCCACCCCGGAGCCGCCAAAGAAAAGGCACAACAAAAACGCCTTCAGCGCCGGGGCGAACCAGATGGCCGCCGCTTGATTTCTACGATTGCCTGCCATGTCACACTTTCTCGAAAACTCTCAGTTGCGCACTGCGCGCCCGCGGATTTTCCCGCACTTCTGCTTCGCTCGGCCGCACGGCTTTGCGTGTTACTATTTTCAAAACCGGCGCGCGCGGTCGCCGAAACGCCGGCAAATCCGCTTCACCCATCACGTCGTAATCGCGGGCCAGTTCGCGGCCAAAATGTTTCACGATTCGATCTTCGAGCGAATGGAACGTAATCACCGCTAGTCGCCCGCCGCTTTTCAAAATGTTGACCGCGGCGCTCAACCCGCGCGTCAGCGAACCCATCTCATCGTTCACCGCGATCCGCAGCGCTTGGAACACTTGCGTCGCCGGATGCGTCCGCCGACCCCGGCGCGGCGATAACCTTTCCACTAAATCCGCCAACTGTTTCGTCGTTTCAAACGGACGCAACGCGCGTTCCCGTTCAATCGCCCGCGCCAGCCGACGGGCGTGCGGCTCATCGCCAAATTCCCAAAAGAGCCGGGCCAGTTCGTCCGCCGAACGTTCGTTCACCAAAATGGCCGCAGTCAGCGCCTGTCCGCGATCCATGCGCATGTCCAACGGGCCGTCCGCCAGAAAGCTGAAACCGCGCACGGCATCCGTGAGTTGCAGCGAACTGACCCCCAGATCCAGCAAAACCCCGTCGCAGCTTTGAACCGCAACCCAGGTATTCAGTTCCGCAAAATTGCCGCGCCAAATCTCAACCCGGCCCGCAAATTCAGCCAGATTCTTGCGCGACGCTTCTAGTGCCGCCTCATCCCGATCGCACCCGATCAAAAACCCATCCGGTGCGCTGATCTGCAAAATCGCGCGCGCATGGCCCCCGCCACCCAAAGTCCCGTCAACGTACCGCCCACCCGCCCGCGGCCGGAGTCCCGCCAACACTTCCGCCATCAAAACCGGACTGTGAAAAAACGGAGGCACTTTTCATTCTCGCCAGCGGTCAAAACATCGCCCGAACCGTTCGCAGCCACTGCACCACCCGCGCCAGGATCCCAAATTTATAGATCGAGACCGGCCCCTTTTTTTGCGCTTCGGTCAAGCTTGTGAACGGGTTCGGCTCACGTTTGGTGGGGGCGAATTCCAAGTCATCCTCGGCCAGATTATTGCGAACCACCCGAACCGTATCCAAATTCAACTCCGCCTGAACAACCCGGCGATTTGCCCGCTGCCCTTCGCGGCGGCCGTTCGTTTTCTCAGGACCGGCTTGCGGCGGAGTCGGGGACAATCCGGAGCATGGGAAAACCACGTTATTTGGCGCTCGCCAGCTCATGGACGCGCCACCGTTTTTTATAGAAAAATTCGGCACCTGGTTTTCCGGCCTCATTTTGTATCGAGTCGTGTAATTTTGGCGGCTTACCAAACTCTCCCCAACCGACAACAAGCGTATCAAACTCATAAGCGCAGCCTCTTGAATGCGGAGATCGCCATCTCCCGGCTTTCGACGTCGGCTTTGGCATAACCCGCCGGGTTCCAAATCTCGAACTTGTCGATGCGGCCAACCAGCTCTACTTCCTTCTTCAAACCCACCGTTTTCGAAAGCGTCTCCGGCAAGCACATTCGACCAACTTTATCCAATGCCACTTTCGCCGAGTTGGCCGCAATCTGCGTCTCCAGCGCCGCGACTTCCGGATCCGACATGGACTCCGCTGCCAAACGGGACCGCATTTCCTTCCATCGCGCCGGCGGCAGAACCAGGATGCGGTCTTCACTGCCGATGGGCCACGGTATCAGCGTAAACTTCACGTCCGCTTCCGTCGGCCGCCACTCGGACGGAATCATCACGCGACGGCTCTGATCGACTCCGTGGCAACAACGCCCGGTGTATTCCGTCGATTCGGTGGCTTCCGTGGCCGACATATTTCCTGTGCCGCAGTTTTACCGTTAACTCCCGATTTCTACCGTTTTCTACCCAAAACAGTCAATACATTTCTCCTGGATTTTGATTGAAAACTGTCGGCACTGCCTTTTCGCAGGCTAAAATTGCAATCCCATGCGCCTCTTCAACGCGAATTCAAGACGCGATCCGCATTGTCGTAAAGACAACTGCCACTAATTCTTGATCGAGATATTCTGCAACAGAGCTTGAGCGCAAGCTTCGGCGAAAGCTGCATCGTTGATCGCGCAGTCCATTTCAACCACGGAGATCGTGGCACGCAGATTGGATTTGATCGCGGTGAAGAGCGCTTCGTCCGCCGCCGGGTCATGAAATTTCTGACCGGGCGCGCTGATAACGCTGATGCCCTTCAATGGCAGCAGCATCGTCACTGGTCCGGTGGAAGCATTGAGCTTTTCGGCAATGATTTGCCCCAGTTGCGCACACTCCTCTGGCGTCGTGCGCATGAGCATTACTTGCGGGTTATGCTGATAAAAATTTCGCCCCGCGAATCGCGCCGGAATTGTTTCCGGCGGACCGAAATTCACCATGTCCAAACAACCCGGCGCGACAATGGCCGGCACGCCACGCCTGGCCGCGGCTTCCAGACGAGTTGGGCCTGCGGTCAAAGTCCCTCCGACCAATTCATCCGCCCACTCGGTCGTGGTAATGTCGAGCACGCCAGCCACCAAGCCGGTTTCAATCAGCGATTCCATCGTGCGCCCACCGGTCCCGGTAGCGTGAAAGACCAGCACTTCATAGCCAGCGGTTTCCAAAATTTTCCGCGCGTGATCCACGCACGCGGTTGTGTTGCCAAACTGGCTTGCGACGATGATGGGCTTGTCAGCGATGACGACTGGTCTGGCCTCGACCATTCCACAAATCGCGCCGGCCGCGCGCGTCAAAATCGTGCGGGAGATCCGGTTCAAACCCGCGATATCGACAATGCTGGGAAACATCACGATGTCCTTGACGCCGACGTAGCGCGCCGTGTTCCCGCTCGCCAGCGTCGAGACCATCAACTTGGGGAATCCAATCGGCAACGCCTGCATCGCCGCCGTGCCAATGGCTGTGCCCCCGCCTCCGCCGAGCGAAATGACGCCGTCGATTTTTCCTTCGCTCGCCAGTTTGGCGACGATGATCGGCGCGCCGAGCGACATCGCCTTCACCGCTTCGCCGCGGTCGCGTTTCGCGACGAGCGCTGTGAGATCAACACCTGCCGCCGCTGCAACTTCCTGCCGAGTGACATCCGGTTTGAGCTTCGGCGACTCCAGCGTTCCGACATCGACAACGAGTATTTGATGTCCGCGCTGGCGAATCTGTCCGGCGACAAAGCCATGTTCTTCGCCCTTCGTATCCATCGTGCCGAGGATTGCAATCGTTGCCATAGTGATTGCGACTTTCGTAACACTGCGCCGCGAAAAAGTATGCAAGAAAACCGAACCGGCCCGCCTTCTTGTGTCAGACTTTTTCTTTCCTTCTGGAAAAATCTTCCATCAACAAATTCTTCCCTCGAAGAAATCTTTCAACGGGCTATCGTCATCTCATCCGAACGATGCAAGAACTTGGAAAACTACTCGTGATCATCGGCGCGAGCCTCGCGTTGGTGGGCCTGTTGCTATGGTCGGGCGGGGGCAGGAGTTGGTTCGGTCGTCTGCCCGGAGACATCCAAGTGAGC
>JACPZS010000074.1 GCA_016195385.1 Verrucomicrobiota bacterium | reverse complement strand
CATGATCGTGGTCGCGATCATCGGCTTGCTGGCCGCCATCGCGATTCCCAACTTCGTGAAGGCGCGCGAACAAGCACAGCTCAACTCCATCGTGAACAACCTGCGCATCACCGAGGGGAGCAAAGATCAATGGGCGTTGGAAAACAAGCAGGGCACCGGTGCAACGCCGGTCGCCACAGACATCGCGCCATACATGAAGAACAGCACGTTTCCGCCGACGGGCGTTGTGGGCGAAACCTACAACATCAATGCGGTGGGCACGCCGGCGGATGCGAAGACGCCCGTCAAGCTGGGCACCTATGCGGCGAACGCCACCATCACCGTTCCTTAATCGCCGATCGTACTCTTGAAAGGCCGACCGGATAGAATCTGGTCGGCTTTTTTATTGAGCCGACAGACACTGGTGGTAGTCATTGCTATGCAGTCAGAGAAATCGAGCGGGCTTGCCTTCAACTTGGAGTGTCTCCGCTAACGCAAGAGCGGCGCCTTATCCTTCAGCCAGCGCTCGGCGACGCGGAAATTCGGATCCACCTCCGACACACAACGCCAAAACCGCGGCGAGTGGTTCATCTCGCGCAAATGCATCAATTCATGGATGATGATGTAGTCACGCACCCAGTCCGGGGTTTGAATCAGGCGCCAATTGAGTGAAATGGTTCGCTTGATTGAACACGAACCCCAGCGAGATCGCTGATTGCGGACCACCACCCGCTGGACCGGCAACTCACACCGTGCGGCTAGTTCAAGAGTTCGCGCAGGAAGCTCGACGGAGGCCATGCGATAAAGCCGGCGCTCGATGAGCGGGCGCAGATCCCCTTCGAGTTGCGTTGCTCCAAGTTCTTGATCGCCGAAGCAAATGCGGCCGGACGCCTGGCACGCTGTGATAGTGACTTGCTCTCCTCGGAAAAAAATCTCCTGTCCGGGCCGCCAAATGATCGGCACGTATGATTGCGCCGCGCGCTTTTCCAATTGCTGCTCAATCCATCCGCTTTGACGTCGCGCGAAAGCATCCGCCTCGGCAAACGATCCTCCGCGCGGCACCGTCACTCGAATCGAACCATCCGGCGCGAGGCGAAGAACATAGCGGCGTGCCCGCGGGTTCCGAATCAAGAGCAGCGGAATCACATCTTTTCCGACTTGCAAACAAGCCAGGGCTGTAGGTTCGGGCTGTGAATTGCGCGGGCTGAAAAAAAACGGCTTCATGTGAACCGATTATCCGAAAATGAGCAGCCGGATATTTTCCGGCAGACTGCGCGCCACTTCGGTCACGACGTTCCCCTTCAAAAGGCTCACCAGCGCGCTGCGATGAGTCGATCCGAGGATCAAGGTGTCCGCGCCCATCGTCGCTGCGAGATCCAGAATCGTGGATGCCGGATTTTCGCTCACGGCATAAAGCGGAATCACCGTGACGCCATTTTGCCGGCCCACGTCCAGCATTCCGTACATGATTTCCGCGGCGCGCGCGTCGTCCTGCCAGCGGGGGCTTTCGCCGGTCGGCAGCGGCGCGGGCAGGGAGACCGCCAGTTCTTTCACATAGAGCACGTAAAGATTGGCTTGGCGGAGGCGCGCTTCCTCCAGCGCAAATTGTAAAACCGGTGTCCAGCCGCGCGCCGCGACGAGGATGGTCTGGCCGGGGATTAAGTTGAGGCGGAATTGCGCCGCCGCCTCGGGCGCCACTGCGGCGGCGACTTGCGCGCTGACGGTCACCGTCTGCAAGCCGGCGCGCTTGAGCGCATACGAACGCAAGGTCAGTCCGAAAATGAGCACACAGACGATGAAGAACAACGCGTCATGCTTTGTGTGGGCGAGCGTCACTTCGACAATCGCAAGGAACGCGAACGTCAGCCCCATCACCGCGCGCTCGAACCAGTTGAGCGCCAGCCGCAGGTTAAAACAACACGAGCCTAGATTCACCGTAATCGCCCCCACGACGCCGATTGCGTACAGGCCGGCCAGCCCGTCAATGTCGTCGGAGATCAGCACCACCACGATCGGAAACGCGAGTGAAATCACGAGCGGCCACCACGGCACGCCGTGCGAATTGAGCCGAGCGAAGGCGCGCGGCATTTCACCGTCGCGCGCCAGCAGATAAATCAAACCGATCATCGCGCCGCCCGCGGTGTTCACGGCACTGAGCAACAGCAGGCCGACGGTCAGCCCGATGACGAACCCAAACCAATGTCCGAATTGCACGGCCACCGCCGGCCCGGCAAAGCGACCGGCGAATAGCTCGCCATAATGTTCGCCCACGAAACGAATCATGTCCTCCTTGTGCTTGAGCAATTCGTCGTGGAACGAGCTTGGAATCGAAAGCATCGCCCAGCCGAGCACGGCGGTGCCGAGCACGACTTCCACCGCGACAATCAGAATCGCCTTGCGCGCCGCGCGATGAACCCGCGGCTTCTCCATGCTCGAACCGGGATCGAGTTTCAGCACGCCCGTGAGATTGGCGATCGCTTCGACTCCGCTCAAAGCGAGGATGGAGCCCACGAAGGCCACCCAGTGGTTGGAAAAATTTTTGGGCGACTTCTCCAGGTATTTGAACGTCAAACCAGGTTCACTGAAGGCACTGAACAAGATAATCAGCACTACCACGACCACGGTCGGCACCGCCAGCGAAACAGCGATGCTGCCACTGTGCTTCGGCCCGAAATAGTTGATCACGCCCACCACCAAAATCACCCCGATCGTGATCAAACGGATGTACCCTGGACTCACTCCAAAATAACTCATCGCGTCCCACGCGCTCATGGCCGCGGTGACGATGAAATCGGCGAGCAAAAGAAGCGCGCCGATCACGGCCAGCGTGCGTCCTTGCAGGCGCGCCGCCGAATACACGCCGCCACCGTCCGGAAAATGTTTGCAGACGATGACGTAGTTATAGCCAACCAGCGCCGTCAGCGCGCAGACCGCGAGGATGATCGGCAGCGAGGCGTAACCACCCACGATGGAGCCGGTGAAAACCAGGCCGATGACATACGCCTTGCTGGTGCCCCAATCGCCGTAGAGCAGCGCGGCTGCACGCCGCCAGCCGACATTCCGCGGGCGGTGGACTCCGCCGCTATCCATGATTGAGCCTTGGATGAATCAAGGTCGGTGGAAGCGCGGATTTTTTCCGCTCGAGCCAATTGGAGGGCCAATGTTGCATCAATGCGGTGGGGAAACTGCCAAAAACAGGGCCGATACGTCAAATGCTCTCGTAAGCGGACAAAACGAGAGTTGTTTTGAACCGCTCGACAAAGGGTTCGTTGCGTCTGGCAGTTTGCAATCGTCTGAACTCAAGGCTTGGTCGAGCTGGCCCAGATTCCCAGTCGCTTTATTTTCGCTGCGGCCTCCAGTCTGCGAAAGTTTTCCATGTGCGCTTTCGCGCTTTCACCATTCGGCAGAATCGCCGTTTTGCCTTTGGCGCGCGCCAGACCGCGGCTGACCAAAATTGCCGCCAAGTCCTTTCCTCCGATTTCCACCATCCCGTAATACCTCGGCAGTACGCTGCGCCCCATCGCGTTCTGCCAGCGGGTCGTTACCACGAACGGCTTTTGCAGCAAATCCGCCGTCACTTGGCGCGCCGCCTCCGCCGCCTTGCGCAATTCCCGTTCGCTCACGCCAAAGTATTCGCACTGTTCCCGATTGCGATCGAGGAAACTCGTGTCGGTTTCCGGCGCATCCACAAAGTAAAGCCGGAAAATGTATTCCCGACGCCCGACCGACACATGAAAACTGTCCCCGTCGCGGTGAGATTCTCTGAGCAACCGGCAACCATAGAGCACATCCCACTTGGGCGTGGCTGCTGGACGCTTCCGTTCGGCTGCCAAGCTCGGAAAAAGCGATAGGAGCAATGCCCACACCAGCACGAGGATCGTCAGCCGGGATGGCACGGATCGGTTGGACTCGCTGAATCGCATCGGCAGAGTCTGTCAGTGATCGAAAGCGTTGCAACGGTGGATTTCCCCGCGCGCGTGTTGCCTCCATCGCGAAGCGATGTTCGATTGCCCCTGAGCTTGCGGATCAACGGCTACTCGATTTGCGCCACTCGACCTTCGGCGGTTCCGGCAAACCTTGTGCGCGAAGCGCAGTGCGAAAGTGCATCTTTGCCACCTTCGGTAGATTTTCCGCACCATGCTTCGCGATGAATTCCTTGGCCGCCGCGTCCACGGCCGACGACGCACCCTTCGGCAACTTCATCGCGAATTCTTTCTCCAGTTTTCCCAGCCGCGTCACAAACTCATGGCGCGCCAGAATGGACGCCGCCGCGACCGCGAGGTCCGCTTCGGCCTTGTGCCGCTGCACCAATTCAATTTCGCGCCCCAGACTCATCAAAGCATTCGCCACCGTCGATTTGCTCGCCGCAAATTGATCACTGATCGCGCGGACGGGCAAGGGGTTCATGCGATGTTTCTGCAACATCAAGTTCTCGATCACGCGCGCGTGACCCCAAGCGAGGATGGCGTTCACACTCTTCATCGAACGATGAAGACGGTTGTACGATTCATTGCCGACAGGCACGACGCTGCTGACGCAGCCGGGCGTGTCACGGATGATTTCCGCCAACTCGGCGATGCGCCTGTCGCTGCCGATTTGCTTGGAGTCGCGCACTCCGGACTTTTCCCAGGCGCGGACGACATTCGCATTCACGTACACGCCAGCCACGCACAGCGGCCCGAAGAAATCTCCCTTGCCGCTTTCGTCCACGCCCAGGCGCGGCAAGAGAAGATCGGGGTTCAACACCGCTTCGTAGCCGACGCGCGCCTCCTTCAAAATCTCCGGCTCCAGCAGAAATTCGACAAACTCCTGCGTGCCCTTGCCCTGCACCACGAGCTTGCCGCTTTCGTAAAACACCACGTTCACTTTGTCGCTGGCACCGGCAAAGCGCGCGTGCGGCACCGTGCGAAACTCGTAGCCGCGCGTTTTCAATTCCGCCTCCAAAGCGCGCGCTTGCTCGTCGGTCAATTTGCCGGTGTAAATCGTCAACGGTGTCACAAAGTGCGGGCCAGCCTAAAGACTTGAGCCGCCTTGCGCAACCGCGCGTGAAAACATTGTCACGCTGGTTCGCAAACAAATTATCGGCGGACATTATCGGTGGACATCTGGTTGCGGTCGCGCGGATGTTCCTGTTAGCGTTCCGCCCGCATGATTGAGATTCCGAAGGCCTACGAACCGCAGTCCGTTGAGGACAAATGGTATGACTTCTGGGTGAAACAAAACTGTTTCACCGCTGATCCCGCGCGCGTGTCTGAAAAACGCCCGGCGTATTCCATCGTCATCCCGCCACCAAACGTCACCGGCGTGCTGCACATGGGGCATGTGCTCAACAACACCATCCAAGACATCCTCGCCCGCAAGGCGCGCATGGACGGCAAGGAAGTGCTCTGGCTGCCCGGCACTGACCACGCGGGCATCGCCACCGAAGGCATGGTCGCAAAACAAATTCGCAAGGAGGAGAAAAAGTCCAAGCAGGACATCGGGCGCGAGGAGTTCCTCAAGCGCGTCTGGACGTGGAAGGAAAAGCACGGCGGCATCATCATTGCGCAACTCAAAAAGCTTGGCTGCTCGTGCGACTGGACGCGCGAGCGATTCACGATGGAGCCGGACTATGTGCGCAACGTGCAGCGCGTGTTCGTGGATCTTTACAAGAAGGGGCTCATCTATCGCGGCAAACGCATGGTGAATTGGTGCCCAGCCACGCTGACCGCGCTGTCGGACGAAGAAGTCGAAATGAAGCCGCAGAAAGGTTTCATGTATCACTTCAAGGTTGAGGTGGCTAAATCCGCAGCGCTTGGGAGCGCGACAGTCCCGGTCGCTGATTCCGGCATCTCGCCAATATCCTCTTCGCGCACAGCGATTCCAGTCGGCGAGACGTCAACCGGTGCGGGCGAGACACCCGCGCTCCCCGGACCCGATGGAAAAATCTGGCTCACGATCGCCACGACGCGGCCGGAGACGATTCCCGGCGACACCGCCGTGGCCGTGAACCCCAAGGACGCGCGCTATGCGCATCTCATCGGCAAGCACATCGTGCGGCCGTTGCCCGCCGAATTGCCGCGCGAGCAAAAGCTCATTCCGATCATCGGCGACGAGCATGTGGATTTCGAGTTTGGCACCGGCGTGCTCAAAGTGACGCCCGCGCACGACAAAGCGGACTTTGACATCGGCACGCGCCACAAGTTGCCGCTCATCGAAGTCATCAACGCCGACGGTTCGATGAACGATCTCGCCGGCGCGGATTTGAAAGGGCTGGATCGTTTCAAAGCGCGCAAAGTCGCCGTGGAAAAACTGACCGAACTCGGCGCGCTGGTGGAGGAAAAGCCTTACGAGAACAACGTCGGTTTCAGCCAGCGCGCGGATGTGCCCATCGAACCGCGATTGAGTGAGCAATGGTTTTTGAAGTATCCGGCGGTGGAGAAATCCAAGGCGTGCGTGGAGCAGGAGGATCGAACTGGTCTGGGCGGAACAGGCTACCAGCCTGTTACGGTCGGCAACTTGCCGACCGTTTCGGAAGCGTCGGGCAGGTTGCCCGGCGCAACGGGCCAGTGGCCCGTTCCACCCGGACAGAAGATGCGCTTTCACCCACAGCGTTGGGCGAAGGTTTACGACCACTGGCTGACGAACATTCAGGACTGGTGCATCAGCCGCCAGCTTTGGTGGGGACATCAAGTCCCGGTTTGGTCATGTTCCTGCAATTCCTCGGAAGAATTTACAAAGGCGAAAATTGCCTACGATTATTTGCTCGTAGAACAACTTGAACGCGCGGATTTGGTCGTCAGACCTAAAGGCGCGTTGGAATTCACTGGTGAAAGTGTTTCAGTTTCTATTAGGAAGATTAAGGAAGAACTTGGATTTAGCTCCTTCGAGGAGGCAATCAAAGAGCATTTTCGTAGGCAGACGGAAGGTTATGGGAGCGGATCGCTTCAAGTTTGTATTGGCCCTGACTCGTTAGAGGTTGCCGAAAAACTTGAAAAGGAATTTGGCTTCACCCAAGACCCCGACGTGCTCGACACCTGGTTCAGTTCCTGGCTCTGGCCGTTTGCGACGATGGGCTGGCCGGAGCAGACCGAGACGTTGAAGGCGTTTTATCCGACCACCGACCTCGTCACCGCGCCGGAAATTATTTTCTTCTGGGTCGCGCGCATGATCATGGCGGGCTACGAGTACATGGGCGAGCTGCCGTTCCGCGACGTCTATTTCACCGGCATCGTCCGCGACAAGCAGGGCCGCAAGATGTCGAAGTCCCTCGGCAATTCGCCCGACCCGCTCGAACTCATCGCCAAATACGGCGCCGACGCCATCCGCTTCGGCACGATGCGCAGCGCACCGCTCGGCCAGGACGTGATGTTCGACGAGAAAGACGTCGAGCTGGGCCGCAATTTTTGCAACAAGCTCTGGAACGCCTGCCGTTTCCGCCAGATGGTCGGCAGCGATGGCAGTCAAACCGAAGGCGAAATAAATCCGACTCTCCTGACCTCGGACGATAAGTGGATTCTGCTGCGCCTCGATCAAGCCATCCGCGAAGTCAGCGACGCGCTGGCGGGCTACAACTTCAGTTCGGCCGTGCAGACGCTCTACCGATTTTTTTGGAGCGAGTACTGCGACTGGTATGTGGAGGCGAGCAAGGCGGCCATGGGCAATACGGAAGGGGGAACGCGGAATGCGGAACAGGAGAAACTGAAGGCGAACAAACTCGCCGTGATGGATTTCGTCCTCGGCCACACGCTGCGGCTGTTTCATCCGTTCCTGCCGTTCATCACGGAGGAACTCTGGCACGGCATGGGATTCAACCGCGAGCTGCCAGAGGATCGCGGCGGCAAAACGATCGTGTTCGCCACGTGGCCCAAGCCTTTCAGCGAAGAGGAACGAACTTATTTTGGCCTCGACGACGCGGCGGACAAGATTGCCAGCGCGAAATATGAATTGGTTTCGTTGGGCCGCAGCTTGCGACGTGAATTGAAACTCGATCCGGCGAAGAAATTGAAATTCACTCTCAAGCCCGCGGGCGAACTCCCGGCCAACGAAGTCGAAGTGCTCAAGCTCCTGCTCAACGCGGAAGCGGTCGAAATCGTCGCCCAAACCTGGACGCCCGCCAAAGGCACGCCGAGCGCGAGCAATTCACTGGGCGAGTTGTTCCTGCCGACCACCGGCCTGATTGATTTTACCGCCGAGCGTGAACGGCGCGCGAAGGAGGCGGAGAAAATTCGCGCCGAAGTCGAAAAAGTGCGGCAGAAGTTGACGAACCCGAGCTTCGCGCAAAAAGTTCCCGCCGCTGTGCTCGCCGAGCACCAGCAGCGCCTGGCTGGTTGGGAAACGAAGCTGAGGCAGGTAGAGTTGTCCCTCGAAAATTTGCCGGAAGCGTGATGCCAATAGCTGCTGACAATTCAGTGCGTGCTCTGGCCAAAAAAGTGCCAGCGATCTTTTTCCTGCACAGCGAAACTTGCCGCGTGAGATCGATGCGACAGAAAGCTTTCCTGCTCTCGGGATTCACACTCACCGAGTTGCTCGTGGTGATCGCAATCATTGCAATCCTCGCCGCGATGCTTTTGCCGGCGCTTGCGAACGCGAAACGACATGCCAAAAAAACCAACGAACTGTCGTCGGCCCGGCAGTTGATCATCGCGTGGGAAATGTATGCGCAAGATCACGAGGACCGCGTGATGCCGGGCTATCGTTACGGCTATCCCGCGAAGGATTTTCAAGGCAATCAGGTCAGCCACCCGATCAACGCGCGTTATCCGTGGCGGCTCATGCCATATCTCGGCAACAGTTTCGAGGTCATTTACGCCAACGAGAATCGCGCGTTGCTCGATCAGTTTCGCCGGATGCCCGACACGCATCTCGGCATCTATGCGGCGAGCGTGTTTCCGTCGCTCGGAATCAACAGCGTGTTCGTTGGCGGCGACGATCTCGAATTGCCGCCGGAGGACAGGGCGATTGAGCGGTTCGGAAATTTCTGCGTGTTAAAAACCGCGCAAGTAACGCAACCGGCCGCGTTGTCGGTTTTTATTTCCTCGCGCGGGCCGTTCGAGGGGAAAATCGTGAACGGCTTTTACAAAGTGCTCCCGCCGTATTTCATGGCACGACGCTGGGCGGTCAATTGGAATCCGGACGATGGTCCCGAGGCCTGGGGCCATGTGCATCCGCGTTACAACGAGCGCGCGATTGTCGCAGCGGTGGACGGTCATGTCGAAGCTTTGACCACGCGCGCAATCCAGGACATGCGCCGGTGGGCAAACCTCGCCGACAAGCCGGACTGGGTGTTACTGCGCCGTTGACGTCGCCAATTATTCAGCCGCGACTCGAAAATATCTTCGGCTGGACGGAACCGGCGATTCGCCGTCAAGCGATTCATTCCATTGCGCCACGCCGGCAACCGGGTAGCTCAACACTCCATTCGCTATGCGCCAGGAAATCAAATCGTCGCTCGTTTCGACGCGATAATTACGGCGGGACGAAATTGTGAAGCGCAGTTGGGCCGCTCCGTTTGTATTGTAGGCGTTGCCGATGATTCGGAAAACACTGTGTGGATTTGTTGGATTAGTTCCGCTCAAAAGCTCCGTGCGGTTCGACGCACCGTCGCCATCGGGATCAGCGTCTGGTGCCGCCGAGAGATCCCCGAAGTAAAATTTCTCCCAGTCATCCGGCAAACCATCACCGTCGGTGTCCGCGCTCCCGACGGTTGTGCCCTCGACCTCGATGACGGGCGGATCGTAAAGTAGATTTTCCTTCGTCGCCCATTGCGGATAAGCGACCGTGCCGCCGTTGGCCGTGCCGCCGGGAGTAATTTGCGTCGCTGGCGAAAGCGAACTCACCATGAAGCGCAATCGCCCCGAGTCCAGCGCCAACTGGATGTAGCCGGTGATGAGCGGATCGTTCAAATTGAGATCGAAGACAAACTTGCTGTCCGCCGGAACCAATTCTCCGGGAGCAGCGTTCGTGGTAACGCCGACCGCCCACGGCGTGACTTCAAACGGCGCGTTCGTCCACGACGCATTGGCCTGGCCGACGTTGTTGGCGATGTCGATGAGCGCGCCGTTCGTGTCAAACATCGCGGCGTAGGCGTTGCGCGTTCCAATGGAAATCGTCCCGCTGTTGATCGCGCCGAGCGGGCCGTACGGTGAATCCTGTTTGAATGAGGCGGCATCAAAACCTCCGCGATAAGCGACACCGTAGAGTTCAACTGGTCGGCCGAGATCGCTGTCTGGAACCGAGTCGGGCTGGTTGGTCGTGTAAGTCAGAAAACTGTCGTAAGTCGGATCGTAAATGAAGGCGCGGTCCACCGTGATGGTGAGCGCGATGCGCACGCGCTTGAGCAAATAATTTCGCGGCCCTTGATTGGTCGCGATGACGCTCGCGGTGTCCCAGCCGATCAGAAACTGGGCGTCGCGCGTGTCGAAGCGCGAATCAAACGAAGCAAACGTTGGCGCGACGGGACGGGTGCCTGGCTCAAAGTTGAAGGGGTAAACCCAGCGATCGAGCGTCGGCGGAGTCAGGCGGAGTTGAAAATCTCCGGCGCTGATTTGAAAGGCCACCATCCAGATCACTGAAGCGAGCAACGCTTGCGTGGCATTCTCCCAACTGAGTTTCATCGCCGGAGTGCGCAGCTTCACTTGCGCCGGAATCGCGACAACGCGAGCGCGACCGCACCGACACCAAGCAATGCCATCGTTCCCGGTTCCGGCACGGCTTGGATCGTATCGAGCGTCGCCGAGTCAAAACTCAGGCTGGGGTCGGCAGCTCCGAACGAGATCAGAAAAGAACTTGGACCAGCGGCCAGGCCGGCAACATCCCATTGCCAGAGCGACGAAACAAACACGCCGCTGCCCGGAGTGTTCGGAACACCAAAAGTCACACGGTCGAGTTCAGTCCGTGTTGGAGTTGGCAAAACTTGCGAATTGAGGGTCAACTTGATCGACGAATAATCCAACTCGGTGCCGGCCGTGCGCACTTGCAAAACGATTTTGTCGAACAGGACGGGACTCGTATCGCGGATTTCAAAAAGGCTTTTGTCCGCCAGGTTGTAAATGTTGCCGGTGCCGGTGATGAAGGCGTTGGTGTTGAATTGCAGCAGCGACGCCGGCGCAGTGCTGCCGGGCAGGTCGGGCGCGTTGCCGACGCCATTATCGGTTGCGACAGTGAACCGCTCCCAGCCGGCAAACAAAGCGCCGGACTGGCCTCGAAAATTGGGAACTACGAATCCGTTGGTCCCGGCCTGGGCGAACGAACGGGCAAACGCGAACAGCACGAGCAGGATAAAAAATTTATTCAGTTTCATTTTTAATGAGCGCGACCATAGCTCGCCCGCGTTGGAAGTCCAAGCGTGAATTGCGAAAAGCTGACGCGAAATTGCGTTGGTCGTTGACCTCATTGCGCTGGCGGATACTCAAGTGCGAATTCGAAACTAGAGACGAGCGCGGGAATCCTGCTGTTTCATCCACGCGAAGATTCGCCAGGGAGAAGTCTGACGGGCTGTGTCCGGAGTCCGTTCACAGTCGAGGTGCTCCGCGACAAAATCACGACGATCCCACTTGCGTACGAGGTTTTACAAAATTAGAGATGGACACTTCCCCGGACTTTTGATTATTTCATATCGATCCTGAAAAAAAATCTGAACAAAGTTGTCGGGCAGCAAAACAAAAAACCCTAACCATATGAGAACTGGAATCATGAAGATTACAAGATCGATGTTGATCGCGGCTGCTATTGCGGCGATTAGCTCCCAATTGGCGGTACGATCCTACGCGGGTCTTTTCAAAATTGATTTCGGCCAGCTTGAAAACGAGCGGATACCCGTGGATGCCGACGGAAATCCCACGGGAGACGCTCCGGCAGCTTTGACCAATTGGAATGTAATCCCGACTTGGACTTTCGCAGATCCAAATGCCCTCGTCGTCGCTGGTAGTGCTAGTTTAAGCGGTACAGCTAATGCCGCTGGCACAGAAGTGACTTGGAAGTTGACCGATTTCTCCTCGAGCGGCAACAACAATGTCACGCTGACCATCAAGGATAATGAGGGACTTACCATGCAGAACAGCTTCGCTGTGCCCACGGGCATGACCGCCAACAACCCGACCAAGGAAGGGCAGGATGTTGTGTACGACGGAATCGTAGTTCCCCACGTTGTCAAAGACGACTACCTCTACCGTGCCCCTTGTCCGGCTGGGAGCGAGATGCTGTTCCGAATAGCCAATCTTGCCCCTGGAACGTACAATGTGACCGTGTTCATGGGCAGAACTACCGACAACGATGGACAGTTTGGCAAGATCTGGGTAGATGACATCAACGGGGCGAAGGAGCCTGCGACTCAAAACACCGGCGATTTCGGCTCGAAAAACCATGACACCGGAGTAGTTTATCCCGGAGGAATTCCGCAAACCGTTACCGTGACTATCAAGGCCGGTGATTACCTTTGGTACGGCTACATGGAAGATAGCACAGGCGGCATCAGCGGAATGATCATCAACCCCGTTACCAACACGCCGCCACCACCTCCCGCCAGCTCCACCGGTCTGTTCAAGATTGATTTCGGCCAGCTTGAAAACGAACGGGTGCCTGTGGATGCCGATCAAAATCCGACGGGAGACGCTCCGGCGACGTTGACAGATTGGAACGTGATCCCGACTTGGACTTTCACAGATCCGGCTGCGAACGTAACCGCTGGTAGTGCTAGTGTAACTGGTACAGCTAATGCCGCTGGCACGGAAGTGACTTGGAAACTGAGCGACTTCTCCAAGAGTGGCAACGACAATGTCACGCTGACTATCAGCGATAACGCGGCACTTAATGCGGCAAACAGCATTGGCGACGCCGGGGGTATGACCGCCAACAACCCGACCAAGGAAGGGTTGGATGTGGTTTACGACGGAGTCCTCGTTCCCCACGTTGTCAAAGACGACTATCTTTATCGTGCCCCGTGTCCGGCAGGAAGCGAGATGCTTTTCCGATTCGCCAACATCAAGCCTGGAAAATACAATGTGACGGTGTTCATGGGGCGGACCACCGACGGAGATGGACAATTCGGCAAAGTCTGGGTAGATGATGTCAACGGCAAGAATGAACCAGCAACCGAAAACACCGGCGACTTTGGTTCGAGAGACCGAGTCGCTCCTGCAGGGATTCCGCAGGGAGTACCGAGAACAGTTACGGTGGATATCAAGGCCGGTGATTATCTTTGGTACGGTTACATGGAAGACAGCACGGGTGGCATCAGCGGAATGATCATCCGAGGCATTGTCGGTGGCTCAGCTTCTTCCGTGCAGTTGGTTGCCTCTGCTACCGTGAATGGCACATACGCTGCCGCTTCGGACGCAAAGATCGATTCCGCCAGCAAGAGCATCACGGTGCCGGCGACGGGTTCGGCCCGGTTCTTCCGCGTGCAGGGCAGTACCAAGATCACCAGCACCTCTGTTTCCAACGGCGTGCTGACGATCAAGTATCAATGATTCAGCGGATTAACTCTTAGAAATTCCACCAACTACGGCCGGCTCTGTTTCGTCAGAGCCGGCTTTTTTTCGTTTTTGCGTCAGGCATTGGCTCATCCTTATCGCACTTTGAATCGTTCTCATTCGTGATTTCCAATTACATTCTCGTTGCAATATGCTGTGCCGATGTCAGCGACTTTAGCCGTCAACGAGATTTACTTGAGCCTGCAAGGTGAAGGCACTTTTGCGGGACTGCCATGCATTTTCATCCGGCTCACGGCCTGCAATTTGCGCTGCTCGTATTGCGATACGGCGTACGCTTTTACCGATGGAAAAAAACTGCGCCTCGACGAAATCCGCGCGCGCGTTCAAGAACTGGCCGCTGGTTATCCACTGCCAAAAGCCTCACCGCGTCTACCGATTGTCGAGCTGACCGGCGGCGAGCCGTTGCTGCAGCCAAATTCGCTGCCGCTCATGAAATCCTTGTGCGAGGACGGCTTTACCGTCCTCATCGAGACGAGCGGAGCGCTGGACATCAGCGGCATCGACGCACGAGTCCGGCGCATCATGGATCTCAAATGTCCGAGCAGCGGTGAGTCGGCGCGGAATCGTTGGGAGAATTTACGACATTTGCGGAACACGGACGAAATCAAATTTGTCATCGGCACACGGGAAGATTACGAATGGACAAAGTTGCAGATCGCCGCGCATTCGCTCGCGACGATTTGTCCCCTGCTCTGCTCGTGGGTGGCTCCGCTCGAACCGCACCAACAAGACAAATCATTGAAAGAGATTCCACCGGGCCAGACTCCGATTACGCGCCGGCAACTGGTCGAGCAAATCATCGCCGATGCGCTGCCGGTGCGTTTCCAATTGCAGATGCACAAGATCATCTGGCCGCCCGACCAGCGTGGTGTTTGAACCGTGAGCCGCGTCGATCCAACTCTGCGACTGCTGCAACGCTACGAGTCGCGCAACGTCACCTTCATCGACCCGGATGGCTCGTGGCCCATCGTGTGGGAGCGGGCCCAAGGTGTCCATGTTTGGGGCGACGACGGGAAGAAATACCTGGATCTCACGGCGGCATTCGGAGTCGCGGCTGCGGGCCATGCGAATCCCCGCGTCATTCGAGCCGCGCAACGACAGATGGCCAGGTTGCTGCACGGCATGGGTGATGTTCATCCCCACGCGCTCAAAGCGAAGCTGGCTCGTGAACTCAGCCGGATCACATTTGAACGCTGGAGCAAAAACGCGCGCGTGAATCGCACAACCAGTTCCGTTTTTGGAAAAGTCATCTTTGGCAATTCCGGCTTTGAAGCGGTCGAAGCCGCGCTCAAGACAGCGATGCTGGCCACCGGGAAAAGCAGAGTGATCGCCTTTTCGGGGGCGTATCACGGACTCGGTTATGGAGCGTTGACGGCCACGCACCGGCAGCACTTCCGTTCGCCTTTTCGCCGGCAGCTTCGGGAGTTCGCCGAGTTCGTTGATTTCCCCGAGACGGAGACGGATTTGCGTTTGGTCTCTGAGCAGATTGAGCGTATCTGCAAAAGAAACTCAATCGGAGCCGTGCTGGTCGAACCCATTCAGGGCCGCGCCGGTATCCGCATTCCGCCGGCTGGATTTCTTCCGCTGCTCCGCAAGCTTTGTGATGAACATGGCGCGCTGTTGATCTTCGATGAAATTTTCACGGGCTTCGGTCGAACTGGAAAATGCTTCGCGTGTGAGCATTCGCAAACGACTCCAGATCTGATCTGTCTCGGCAAAGCGCTGACCGGCGGCTTCCCTCTTTCGGCGTGCGTGGGACGCGCCGACTTGATGGACACCGCCTGGCCAGCGGCGACCGGCGAAGCGATCCACACTTCGACGTTTCTTGGCCATCCGGTCGGCTGCGCGATGGCTCTGGCACAAATCGCCGAATTTCGTTCGCGGAAACTCGCGGCGCGAAGCGAACGCCTTGGCGTCCATGCGCTCGGCTGGCTGGAGGAGATTGCCAGCCAGCACGGTAGCCGCGCGCGTGGGAGCGGATTGATGCTGGGCCTCGAATTACTCACTCGCGCTGGACAGGCAGATTCAACACGCGCGTTGCGCATCGTAAAAAAAATGCTTCAGAGTGGATTCATCATTTTGCCCGAAGGTGAACACGCGAATGTGATCAGCTTCACTCCACCGTTGACCATCACCGCAGGGCAGTTGCGACTCGCGATTGCGGCGTTGGCCAGACTGATGCGAGAAACTGCCCAGGCATGAACCTCTCCGAGATGAGGCAAGTTTTGGCTTCCGGGCAAATGCGATTGACCAAGTCGCTCGGCCAGAATTTTCTCCACGACGGAAATCAATTGCGACGAATCGTGGCCGCCGCCGCGCTGTCGCCCACGGACAAGGTGTTGGAAATCGGGCCGGGGTTGGGCCCGCTCACGGAATTGCTGCTTGCCGACGCCGGACAAGTGCTCGCGATTGAAAAGGACCGGCGGCTCTGCGAATTTCTCGAACAGCATTTCACCGCCGAGACGAAACTGACGTTGCTCCACGACGATGCACTGGAATTTCTGCGCCGGGAATCCCGCGACTGGTCACAATGGAAACTTGTGGCAAACCTTCCCTATTCCGTAGCATCGCCGATCCTCGTCGAACTGGCCTGGGCCGAGTCGCCTCCCGAACGACTCGTCGCGACATTGCAATTGGAAGTGGCGCGACGGCTGGTTGCCGTGGCCGGCGATGATGATTACGGCGTGCTGTCGCTTTTGGTGCAATTGAGCTACGCGCCAAAGCAGTTGGTCAATATTCCGGCAGCTTGTTTCTTTCCGATGCCTGCCGTGGACTCAGCGTGTGTGACGCTGGTTCACCGCGAACGGCCTCTGCTGCAAGCCAATTTGAGAGAAACATTTTACCGTCTGGTCAAATTAAGTTTTTCCCAACGTCGAAAGATGATGTTGAAACTGCTCAAACCGCATTGGGCGATTGAGGATTTGCAACAGGGTTTTATGCACGTCGAAATTGATCCACAAATCCGCGCAGAACAAGTGACGCTCGAACAGTTTGTTCGCCTCACGAAATATCTCACTCAGCCGCACTGAGTGAGCTGGCCGTCGGCCCGGAACAGCACGCGGTTCACTCCATCGCCGACAGCAGTTCGTCAAACGACACGGTGGCAAAGCTCGTGGCGGAGTCGCTCATGGCGTAAGGGATCACAAGTTCACGCCCGTGCAGCAGCGCACCGCAGGTGTACACAACATTCGGGACGTAGCCTTCGCGCTCGGCTTCGTTCGGTGCGAGCAAGGGTTCGTGCAGCCGGCCAATCACGCGCGTCGGGTCTTTCAAGTCGAGCAGGAACGCCCCGATGCAATACTTCCGCATCGCGCCCACGCCGTGGCTCAACACCAGCCAGCCCGCTTCGGTTTCAATCGGCGAGCCGCAGTTCCCCAGCTTGATGAACTCCCACGGTTGCGCAGGCGAGAGCAACAGCTTTGGCTCGGACCAGAAATGGATGTTGTCCGAGAACATGATGAGAATGTTCTCGTCGTCCTGCCGCGAGATCATGGCGTAGCGGCCGGCGATCTTGCGCGGGAACAGCGCCATGCCTTTGTTCTGCACGGCCGGGCCATTGAGCGTGATGAACTTGAAGTGGAGAAAGTCCGGCGTCTCCAGCAACTGCGGCAGGATCATCTTGCCGTCGTAGGCCGTGTAAGTCGCGTAGTAGGTGAAGCTGCCGTCGTCGTTGGCGAAGCGGACGAAGCGCGCGTCCTCGATGCCGTTGCTCTGGCTGGGCGACGACGGAAAGATGACGCGCTGCGAGACCGGATGGCCTTCGGCAAAACACACTTCGTAATTCGACTCCGCGAGCAGCAGGATGCCGCGCGCGGCGCGATCCGCCGCGGTGTCGGTCGCGCCCGTGCGCAGGCGCTCTGCCGAAAGGACGCATCGCATTTCCTCCATCGTGAACGAATCGCCGAGCTGCTCCAGCACACTCCGGCAAAACTTGTTCTGCACGCCTAGGTCTTGGAGCTTGCGCGCGAAGAGCGCCTTGTCATACGCGGCATTCGGCACGCGCTCCGGCTCCGTGGCAAACTCCACCGGCGCCGTGAGCGTGATGCGAGGCCGCGCGCTGACCACGCCTTCGCGAAACGTGATGGACGAAATGTGTCCCTCGCCCGTGGCCCGCAAACTCAGGATGAAGCGCAGCGCCCCGCGCGGCAGCCCGCTCTGGTCGGGATGCGGCACGATGGACGGATTAAACAGCGCCGCCGACTCGGGCGAATACTCGTGCGTGAAGTAGGAACCGATGAGCGCCCGGCGCTTCGCCGAAGGTTTCTCGGTGTCTGCGACGAGATGCCGCGCCTGATTGAACCGGTTAAGGAAAAACTTCTCCACCGCATGATGCCGGTCTCCAAACTCCGCCATCACGCCCCGGAGTACGCGCGCCACCTCCGCTTCGGACAAGGCCATGACCTGCGCCACGATTCTCCGCGCGATGTCGTCGGTGGTCGGACGAAACGGACGCATCAACACGCGCGAGCGATCGGGGACGAGCGTCGGCCCGATGCGTTTGGCCTTCACGGCGGGCGGATTGGGATGGGGCATATTGTTTTTCTGCGGCGAACAACGGTCATTTCTCCGACGGCTCCTTGAAACTGGTCAGGGTGTTCTGGAGCGCCTGCATTTCCGCGAGCGACAGCAGGAAGGCGAGCGTGGATTCGGCGCCCTGGTTTTGGCTCAAACGATCCATGTGCAAGCCGTCGCGGCAACCGCCGGTGGTGGCATCGTAAAGAGCGAGACCGAGATCGTTGCGGCCGAGGAACCACTCGAAGGCGCGGCGCGCTTCGGCAATCCAGAACGCGTCGTTCGTCGCCTGATAGGCTTCGATGCACGCCGAGACCGTGGCTTGCGCCTCGATGGGTTGCTGATCAAAGAGCGCGCGTTCCTTCCCGCGCGGATAAAACCCGTTCGAGCCAATGGGCCGGAAGGAGCCGGCGTCCGAAGTCTGAATTTTTACGAGCCAGCGCAGCGTCTTCAGGCCGAGTTCCAGCAGGGCGGGGCTGTTCATGCAGCGTCCGCTCAGAATCAGCGCGTGCGGCAGCTTGGCGTTGGCGTAGGAAACCGTGTCCTCGAACCACTGCCACTCCTCCGTCACCGCGTCGTTGAAACGCTGCATGAGCTTCGCCGTGAGCAGTTCGCGGATTTGCGTCACACGCCGGTCGCCGCTCAGGCGTCGCAGGTATTCATCGATGCCGATGAGCGCGTAGGCCCAGGCACGCGGGGAGGTGAACTCGGTGGCGGCCGAGAGAGCCTGCTCGAACAGTTGCGCGGCCAGCATTTGAAAACTGCCGTGGCCCGCCTGCGCCACGCACAGGCCGAGCGCCCACAAGGCGTGACCGTGACAATCCTCCGAACCGGTTTCCTCCAGCCAGCGGCGATCGAAGCTCATGAAGTTGCGAAAGCGCCGGCGCTCGCGGTCGAAGGCGTGATTCAAAAACGCCGCATACGTGGCCGCTCGCTCGCCGAGGCGGGGCGATCCCTGGCCGAGCCGTTTGAGCATCAGCGCCAGGACCAGCGCGCGGGCATTGTCGTCCGTGCAATAGCCTTCGGCGAAATTCGGCACGGTGAAGCTGGCGTGCTGAAAGATGCCGGTCGAGTCGCTCAGGCGGAACAGATGGTCGAGCTTCAACTCCGGCAACTGGCCGGGCTGCTCGTCGAGCGTTTTGATCGGCGACGATTTGGTGCCCACAAAACTGTGGTCATGACGGGCCCGTTCGAAGGACTGCACGTAAAGCTGCGCCACGCAGCTCCACACCATGTCACGGCCCAGCTTGTAGGCATTCTTGCGCATCGAGTGGCGCAGAGGGTCGTCGCGCAGCAGTTCGACCACGGCGACGGCGATGGCGATGGCATCCCGGAACGGCACGAGCTTGCCCCGTTCCGCCGTCAACAATTCCGCGGCGTGCCAGTAGGGCGTGGACACCACGGCATTTCCCGCGCCGAACGCATAGGCCAGCGTGCCCGAAGTGATTTGGGCCTCGGTCAGGTAGGGCGTGAGGTAAATGTCCGCCGCGCCGATGAACCGCATCAATTCCTCCAGCTCGACGAAACGGTTGAAGAACACCACATGCTTCTGCACGCCGAGATCCTTGGCCAGCCGCTCCAGACTCAGACGATACGCCTCGCCCTCATCGCGCAACAGATTCGGATGCGTCTGGCCGAGCACGATGTAAACGACGTTGGGGAATTCGCGAATGATGTCGGGCAGGGCCCGCAACGCGAACTCGATTCCCTTGTTGGGCGAGAGCAAACCGAAAGTGAGCAACACCTGCTTGCCCGCCACGGTGAACTCGTCCTTGAAATAATTCGGATCGGCGAACGGCATGTCGGGAATACCATGCGGGATCAGATCGATCTTTGCCTCCGGCGCCTGATACACCTCGCCCAGAAATTCCCGGCCGCGTTCGCTCATCACGACCAGCCGCGTCGAGAGGCGAATCAAGTCGCGCATCACGCGGCGTTGCTCGTCATTCGGCTCGCGCAACACCGTGTGCAGCGTGGTGACAATCGGCATCCGCAGTTCGCGCAACAACGCCAGCACATGGCTGCCCGCCGGCCCGCCAAAGATGCCGAACTCGTGCTCGACACAAAGGACATCCACGTCGCTGATGTTCAGGAAATCCGCCGCGCGCAGATACGACGGCAGGTCCTGCTCCGCGATCTCGAAGCGCACCTCCGGCGGATAATCGTAGCCATCCTCAAGGTCATTGACCGGCACCACCGGGCATTGGATGGACGGAAACGCGGCAGCGACGGCGCAGCGCAGGTCGGTCGTGAACGTGGCAATGCCGCATTTCCTCGGCAGGTAATCGCCGAGGAACGCGATCTTGCGGATGTCCGATGGCTTCAGCATGAAACGTGGTCTGGCTGAAAAGGCCGGCCGGCCCTTTGCAGCCGTTCGTATCCTGGGTCATGCGCGACGATTCACCAAGAACCATTTCGGATGCGTGCGCGGGGTTCAATGACCCAAAACTTCCACTCGCCGAACAGCGCGGGATTTCCTATTGTCACTCGCTCTGATTATGACGAGTACACAAATCCGCCAGTCGTTCCTCGACTTCTTCCAGTCGAAGCAGCACACCATCGTGCCGTCTTCGAGCCTCATGCCCGATTCGCCGAACCTTCTGTTCACGAACGCCGGCATGAACCAGTTCGTCCCCATCTTCCTAGGCCAGACCAAGTGCCCCTACACGCCCGGCCGCGCCGCCGACACCCAGAAGTGCATCCGCGCCGGCGGCAAGCACAACGACCTCGACGACGTCGGCCTCGACACCTATCACCACACGTTCTTCGAGATGCTCGGCAACTGGTCTTTCGGCGATTACTTCAAGAAGGAAGCCATCGACTGGGCGTGGGAACTCGTCACCGAAGTCTGGAAGTTTCCCCGGCATCGCATCTACGCAACGGTTTACAACCCGGACAAGACCAAGGGCGACCCGAGCGAGTTCGACCAGGAGGCGTGGAACTATTGGGCCGGGAAATTCCGCGCCGCCGGACTCGATCCCGCCGTCCACATCGTCCATGGCAACAAGAAGGATAATTTTTGGATGATGGGAGAGACCGGTCCGTGCGGCCCGTGCAGCGAACTGCACGTGGACCTCACGCCGGCGGGCGACACCAAGGGCGCTCTCGTCAACAAGGGCAGTGCCGAGTGCATTGAGATCTGGAACCTCGTCTTCATCCAGTTCAACGCGAACCCGGACGGCACCTTCAGCCCGCTCCCGGCGAAGCACGTCGATACCGGCATGGGCTTCGAGCGGGTCACGTCCATCATGCAAGGCACGAAGGGCTTCACGGATTTCGCCAACGCCCGGATTTCCAACTACGAGACCGACATCTTCCGCCCGATCTTCGACGAGATCGAAAAGCTCTCCGGCAAGAAGTACGGCTCCACGCTGCCCAAGCCCGGCAGCACCGGCGACACGGAGCAGGAGAAGATCGACGTGGCCTTCCGGGTCATTGGCGACCACATCCGCACGTTGAGTTTTGCGATTGCGGATGGCATCCAGCCCGGCAACACGGACCGCAACTACGTCCTGCGCCGCATCCTGCGCCGCGCGGTGCGCTATGGTCGCACGCTCGGCTTTCACGAACCGTTCTTCTACGAGCTCGTGGATGTGCTTGCCACCACGATGGGCGACGTCTTCTCCGAAATACGCACGAAACGCAGCCACGTCGAGGAAGTCATCCAGCGTGAGGAGGAGGCGTTTAACAAAACTCTCGACAAGGGGATTGAAGTTTTCAACAACATGGTGTTTCACCTGACGCACGATGTCTCAGCATCGGCGGAAAATCGTGAAACTCCGTACGGCAAGCCTGAGCATGTATTCACCAAGACGACACGGGAACGATTGACGCCAATAGAGTTCCAAGGTCATTTCGCATTCCAGCTCTACGACACTTACGGCTTCCCGCTCGACCTAACCGAGTTGATGGCGCGCGAACGCGGCCTGAGCGTCGATACGACCGGCTTCGAGAAGTTGATGGACGAACAGCGCGCCCGCGCCCGCGCCGCTCAAAAGAAAGAATTCATCCTCGTAAGCGACATCTCAGCCGACATTCGGACAGAGTTTGTCGGTTACGATAAACTTGAATGTGAAGCCAACGTGCTTTCACTCACAGGAAACGAAGGTAAACAAGCTTTCGTCGTAGATAGATCGCCATTCTACGCCGAGATGGGTGGACAGGTTGGTGATGCTGGCTGGGTGGAAGTTTGGGGAGACACCCTCAAGGTCTTGAATACAACAAAGGCCGGTTCAGCATTTCTGTTAAGCGTAGAAAAATATTTTCCTGCAAATGTTGACTTGTCAGCCAAGCTGGCTGGTTTTGAGTTCAAAGAGCCGCTTCCTGTGAGACTTCGGGTTGACCGCTCGCGCCGCGATGCCATCCAACGCCATCACACCGTCACGCACTTGCTGCACTGGGCGCTCCACGAAGTCGTGAACAAGGAAGCCTCGCAGAAAGGTTCCTTCGTCGGCCCGGACAAGCTTACCTTCGACTTCAACAGCTCGCCGCTCACGCCCGCGCAGGTCGCCGACATCGAGAAGCTCGTCAACGAACGCATCGTCGAAAACGCAGGCGTGAGCTGGACTGAAGTCCCCTACGCCGACGTGAAGTCGCGCAAGGACGTGATGCAATTCTTTGGCGACAAATACGGCGACACCGTCCGCGTCGTCCAAATCGGCGGCCACGCGCAGAAGCTGGACGGCTACTCGATGGAACTCTGCGGCGGCACGCACACGCGCGCGACCGGCGAGATCGGCTTGTTCCGCATCGTCGGCGAGAACGCCATCGCCGCCGGCGTGCGCCGCATCGAAGCCGTGGCCGGCCTGCAAGCCTACAGCTTGGCCAATGATCAACTTCGCCTCCTTCGCTCCGTCGCGAGCCAAATCAATTCGCCCGTTGCTGAATTGGAAAAGAAAATCGAGAACTTGCTCATGCACCAAAAGGAATTGGAGAAGTCGCTCAAGCAGTCCATCGCGCGCAACGCATCGCAAACCGCAAGCTGGTTGCTCACCCGGGCGCAGGACGTGAACGGCGTTCCGCTCATCACGCAAAACTTCCCCGACTCGGACGCGGACTATCTTCAGGCCGTCGTGGACGCGCTCAAGGGCCGCTTCAAGGGCGTCGTCGTCGTCGGTGGCAGCGCGGGCGGCTCCGTGACGCTCATCGCGTCCGTATCGCCCGACTTCACCGCAAAAGTTCAAGCCGGGAAAATCATTCAGGCCATCGCGCCTATCGTCGGCGGCAAAGGCGGTGGCAAGCCGGACAACGCGCGCGGCGGCGGCAAGGACGCGAGCAAGCTCGACGAGGCGCTGGCCAAGGCAAGAACATTGATTTCATAAACCGCCAATCAGCGAAGATGAGCGTGGATTAGCGGTTCATGACTGGATATGGATTGCTCCCGCGCGCGAACCAAAGACCCCGGCCAGTGGTTGCAAACATGCCCGGATTTTTCGCAGCCGCTCGCGGAGCAACTTCACGAGTGGATTTTGACTTGGGAGCCGGACCTCACGGAGTCCATCAAGTGGAATATGCTGTGTTACTCCGGGCGCAAGCTCGTTTGCGGGATGAGCGCGTGTAAGAAGCACCTCGGATTGACTTTCTTTCGCGGAACAGAATTGCCTGATCCCAGCAAACTGTTCAACGAAGGCGGTGAGAAGAACACCAATATCCGCTCCATTCGCTTGACCATGCTCGACGGCATCAATCGCGGCGCTTTGCGCGAATTGCTTCACGCCGCGGTGGAATTGGACTCGGACCCGATGTTGCCACCGTTGCCGAAAGTGAAACGCCAGCCGTGGCCGGTGCCCGATTTCTTCAAGAAGGCGTTGGCCGGGAAACGAAACCGTGTTGCCGCTGAAAATTTTCGCGCGCTCGCGCCGACGTACCAGCGCGAATACCTCGTGTGGCTCACGATCGCGAAACTTCCAGAAACTCGCGCCCGCCGCCTGGCCGAGACGCTGGCGGCGTTGACGGCGGGCCGAAAGTGGACTCAGCGCAAACTGGTTCCGCGTTCATCAGCATCGGCAAAGCGGACAACGATTGGAGAAATTAGCGTCCTGGTTGGCGATGATTGACTCCCCCGGCAAAGGAGATAATTTCTCACCCCCTATGCGAAACATTTTGGTGACCGGCGGGGCCGGTTTCATCGGCTCGAATTTGACGCTGGCGTTGCAGGAGAAATATCCGGACGCGCGGCTGGTGATCGTGGATGACTTCCGCTCCGGCGATTTCAAGAATCTGCGCGGCTATCGCGGCGATGTCGTGACCGCCGATGTTTCGCGACTGGACTGGCCGGCGCAATTCAAAGACCTCGCCTTCGACGCGATTTTCCACGAAGCGTCGATCACCGACACGACGATTCACGATCAATTCTTGCAGACACATGACAACGTGGAAGGCTTTCGGCGCGTGCTCGAATTTGCCGCACCGCGTCAGACGCCGGTGGTTTACGCTTCGTCCGCCGCGACGTACGGCATCGGCTCCGGCCGCATGAGCGAAGAGCAGGCGCCCGCGCCCGCGAATGTCTATGCGTTCACGAAAGTGCAGCTCGACAATCTGGCGCGCAGCTACGCGCAGGAATGCCCGACGTGGCGCATCGTCGGCGTGCGCTACTTCAACGTCTATGGTCCGCGTGAAACGCACAAGCAGGCGGCCGCGAGCATGATTTACCAGCTTTACACGCAGTTGAAGGCGGGCAAGCGTCCGCGCGTTTTTCGCGCCGGCGAGCACAAGCGCGATTTCGTGTACGTGAAAGATGTCGTCGCGCTCACGATCAAGGCGCTCACCGCACCGCGGAGCACGGTCTATAACTGTGGCTCCGGCTTGCCGGTTTCGTTCAACGACGTCATCGCCGAACTTAATCGCAATTTGAAAACGAACCTTGCGCCTGACTACTTTGAGAATCCTTACAGCCATTTTTATCAGCCGCACACCGAAGCGGACATGTCGCTGGCGAAAGCGGAACTGAATCACGAACCGCAATTCCCGCCGGCGCGCGGCATCGCGGATTACGTCGCGACCCTGGAAGCTTCGGCCACCCACTAACTCCAAATTTTTATGTCCAATTCCGAAAACGAACTTTCCGCCGACAATTCTCCAAAGAAATGGCCGCGGCTGCTCGGCATCGGTGCGGGCGCGCTGTTCGCGCTGCTGCTGGTGGCGTACTTCGTGGGCACGAGCGCCTATTTCCTCAAGTCGTTCATTCTGCCGCGCGTCGGCAAATTGCTCGGCGCGCAAATCACCGTGGCCGATGCCTCCATCAGCCCGTTCTCGAAAATCGTGTTGAACCGGCTTCAGATTCAGACCACCGGCAACGAACCGCTGCTCACTGTCGAGGAAATACGCGTGCGCGCGGGCGTGTTCGCGTTGATCAGCGGTAACATCAAAGTGGATGAACTGGCCGTCGTTGCGCCGAAGTTACAACTGATTCAAACGGCCGATGGCAAAAGCAACCTGGATCCAGTGCTGGCGAGTTTGGCATCAAATGCAACACCAGCCTCGGCGAAATCGGCAAAGCCACTGCAACTGGCGCTCAGAAATGTTTCGCTGACACAGGGACTCGTGCGGCAGACGAAAATTTCCAAGAGCGGTGGACGCGACGTGGTCGAAGTCTCCGACATAAACGTGACGCTCGATCAATTGGGCAATGCCCAGTCCGGCAAATTCACGCTCGCCAGCGGTATCAAAGTCGATCAGGCCGCCTCCGGGCCGGCTGCCACGGCGGGTTCGCTCGTTGTGAAATTGAGCGGCAGTTATGAAATCGCGCTCGGCAAAGAATTGTTGCCGCAAAACGCGAAAGGTTCGACGCGGCTGGAAGTGACGAAGGCCGAAGGTGCCTTTGCGCAGGCGGCGGCGCTCGCCAGCGTGCTTGAATGCGATCTCACGCCGACGGAGTTGCGGCAGTTGGGGCTGCGTTTCGAGCGCGGCGGAAAAAATCTTGGCCGCATCAAAATCAGCGGCCCACTCGAACTCGCCAAGCAGGAAGGCCGCTTGACGCTGGAGCTGGCGGACATTGATCGGCAGGTGCTCAATTTGTTCACCGCCGGCCAGGGCTGGGATGTCGATCAATCGGCTCTTAGTTCGAAGATCCTCATCGACATTTCGCAGAAGGGCCAGGCGTTGAGCGTCGATGGCAAGCTCATCGGCACTCGTCTCGGCGTGAAGAAAGGCGCGACCGCCACGCCGCCGATGGATCTCGAATTGGTTTATCAGTGCAGTGTCAACCTGGAAGAGAAGTCGGCCATTTTGCGCGCGCTCAAATTGCAAGTGAACCAGGGCGCGGGCGAAATCATCAGCGGCCGGCTGGATCGCCCGATGAATCTTTCGTGGGGCACGCGCGCGACGGGTTTCAAAGACTCCGCCTTTCTCCTGAACGTGACGAATTTGAACCTCGCCGATTGGCAGCCGTTTCTCGGCCCGAACGTGTCAGCCGGCCGGGTGGGACTGCGGCTCAACGTGCTTTCGCAACAAGATGGTCGGCAGATCAAGTTCGACCTGGCCGCGCTCGCGCTAGCCGTCAACGCGCGCATGGGTACGAATCAAATCGACCTTTCGCAAATCCAATTTCAAACGACCGGCACGCTCGAAGATCTCAAAAAAATCGGCGTGGACACGTTTCAACTGGATGTGCTGCGACGCGGCGAGCGGTTGCTGGGCGCCAAAGGCACGGCGAATTATCGCCTCGATAACGACGAACTCGGCGCCCAAACTTCAGTGGATGCTTCGTTGACCGGACTGCTGCAACTTTGGCCGATGCCACAGTTGAACGCGCGCGGCGGAGCGATCAATTTGAGCGCGGTCGTGGGCGTCAAAGGCGAACGACAGAATGTATCCGGATCGATCTCGCTGGACGGCTTCACGGGACGTTACGCCGCCTACAATTTTGAGGATTACCGTTTCGGTTTGGATTACCGGCTCGAACGCGATCCGCGGCAATTGCAACTTCAAAAATTCATCGCCACCATCCACCAAGGCGTCGATGGCGGCGGTTCCCTCGATCTTGCCGGCAAACTGGACACGCTCAAGAATTCCGGCCAGTTCACTTTCAAAGCCGTCGATTTAAATCAAGTGGCGCTGCGGCCATTTCTGTTGTCGGCGCTCGGAGAGAAGAAACTGGTTTCGGCCTCGTTCAACGGCGAAGGCACTTTGAATTACGATGCCAAGGCGGAATCCACGGTCAAAGGCGATTTCAAACTGGCGAATCTTCGCGTCGATCAGCCGGCCAGGCGTCTGACCGGTGAGCCGTTGAGCGCGCAGTTGCAACTCGACGCCGGGCTGAAGCAGTCCGCATTGGAACTTCGCCGCCTGGCCACGACTCTCACGCCGACGCCGCGCGCCAAAAACATTTTGGAAATGAAGGGCCGCTTCGATTTTGCCCCCACGAATCCCGCGCCCAGCCAGTTGACAGTCAAAGCCGAATCACTCGATGCCACCAAGTACTACGACATCTTCAGCGGCGCGACCCAAACCAACACGCCGCTTCCGTCACCTGCGGCCACGGCACGGGCCGGCGAGCCTGAGCCGGTGATCCTGCCCTTGAAACAATTCACGCTGGACGTCGATGTCGGGAAATTTTTCCTGCGCGAAATTGCGATCTCGAACCTGCTCGTCACGGCCAAGGCAAATCAGAGCAAAGTGGATCTCAATCCGTGCAGGCTCATGTTCAATGGCGTGCCTGTCACCGGGACTGCGGCCTTGGATCTCGGTGTGCGCGGGTTCACTTACAACCTCGCGCTCGACGCCAACAAGCTTCCGCTCGAACCGATCGCGAACACTTTTTCGCCGACAACCAAAGGCCAGTATCAAGGCGACTTGAACTTGAACGCGCGCATCAAAGGCGCGGGCACGACGGGCCCGAGTTTGCAAAAGAGCCTGAAGGGCAATGTCGCTTTCAGTTTCACCAACGCGAACATCCAACTTCTGAGCCAGCGCGCCAAATCGCTCGTCACTCCGATTGCCGTGATCCTGCGCCTGCCCGAAGTCACTTCGTCTCCGCTTCAATCGGTGGACGCCCGTATTGATCTCGGCGGTGGCCGGATTGATTTGAAAAACTTCACAGCGGCGAGTGATGCGTTCCGCGCCGAATCACGAGGTTCGATCCCGATTGCTGAAGTACTGACCAATTCGCCGCTGAATCTGCCGGTCGAAATTTCGTTGCGTCGCGCGATTGCGGAGAAATCGAACCTGATTCCGAGCGACGCGCCAGCGAACACTCCTTTCGTGAAGCTGCCGAACTTCGCCAAGGTCACCGGCACGCTGGGTCATCCGAAAACCGACACGGACACACTTGTTCTTGCCGGGCTGCTGGCGAAATCCTTGGGCGGCATTCCGGCCAGCGTCGGGGCGAAAGCCGGCAACGTCATCCAGGGCCTCGGCAACCTGCTGACGGGCGAAACACCCGCGCAATCGAAGCCGCCGACAACGCCGGGCGCGAAAACAAACGCGCCGCCTGCGACCAACCAGCCGCCCGCCGCCAAGCCGCAAGACTTGCTGAAGAATTTGTTCAAGAAATGATCCGCCGGTGCTTCCGCGATCGGTGAAGTTCGTGTGTTTTGGATTTATTTCCGGCCAGGATCGCGATATAAAACGTGCATGTTTCACCGTTTGATTTTCACTGGTTTCGCCGTGCTACTCGTGCTGCGGATGCAATCGGAAAGCTTCGCCGCTTCAGCCGACCTGATTCTTCACCACGGCAAGATCGCCACCGTCGATGATTCGTTTTCGATCCACGAAGCCATCGCCATCGGTGATGGAAAAATCCTTCAAGTCGGTTCGTCCTCCGACGTATTGAAGTTACGGAGCGCCGACACGAAACTCGTGAATCTCCACGGCAGGCTCGTGTTGCCCGGCTTGATCGATTCGCACACGCATCCGGTCGATGCGTGCCTGACGGAGTTCCACCATCCCATCCCGCCGATGGAGCGCATCGAAGATGTGCTCAAATACATCCGCACTCGCGCGAAAATTCTTCCCGCTGGCGAATGGATTGTGCTGCGGCAGGTTTTCATCACCCGACTGCGCGAGCAGCGTTATCCTACGCGCGCCGAGTTGGACGCCGCCACGCCGCAGCATCCGGTGCTTTTCCAAACCGGCCCGGACGCCTCGCTCAATACGCTCGCGCTCCAACTCAGCGGCATTGATCGCGACTTCAAAGTCACTGATGGCGGCAGTGGTTTCGCGGAAAAAGATTCCCAGACGGGCGAGCCGACGGGAATTCTCCGCAACTGCACGCGTTACGTGAAAGTGAAATCATCGGCGCGCACGGCGAATCCAGCGGAACACGCGCGGCGATTGCGCGAGTTGTTCGCGGACTACAACTCTGTCGGCATCACCAGCATCTGCGACCGCGACGCCAGCGCCGAAGGCGTCGAGTTGTACCGGCAACTTCGGGAGCGTGAAGAATTGACGGTGCGCGTCCGTGTTTCGCAGCACATCGACTCCATCGGCTCGCTTACGAACATCGAGGCGAACATCCGCGCCGTGGCGCAAAGCCCGCTCTTCCAGCAGCACGACGACTGGCTGCGTATCATCGGCGTCAAAACGTATCTCGACGGCGGCATGTTGACGGGCAGCGCCTACATGCGCGAGCCGTGGGGCGTAAGCAAAATCTACGGTATCAGCGATCCCGCCTATCGCGGCGTTCGCTTCATTCCACCGGACCGCCTCGTTGCGATGGTGCGCGCGGCTGCGGAACAAGGCCTGCAATTCACCGCGCATTCCGTCGGCGACGGTGCAGTCCATGCGCTGCTCGACGCCTACGCGGAAGTGGACAAGGAATTTCCCATTCGTAAAACCCGCTCGTGCGTCACGCACTCGAATTTCATGAGCCGCGAAGCCATCGAGCAAGCGGCTCGGCTCGGCGTCATGCTCGACCTCCAGCCCATCTGGCTTTATCTCGACGCACGCACGCTGGCGAAACATTTCGGCTACGAACGACTTCGCTACTTTCAACCACTACGCAGCATTTTCGCGGCGGGCGTCAACGCGGGCGGAGGTTCGGATCACATGCAGAAAATCGGCTCGCTCCGGTCGGTCAACCCGTACAATCCCTTCCTCGGCATGGCCACGGCGGTCACGCGGCGCGCACGACTATTCGAGGGTCGGGTGCATCCCGAAGAAGCATTGACGCGCGAGCAGGCGATTCGCTTCTACACGATCAACAATGCGAAAATTCTGTTTGCTGAGGATAAAATTGGCTCGCTGGAACCCGGCAGACTCGCGGATTTGATCGTGCTCGACACGGATTTGCTGACCTGCCCAGAAGGTAAAATCGCCGGGGCGCGCGTGCTGCAAACCTACGTCGACGGGAAACTCGTCGTGCCGCGCACAAAAATTTAACGACCGCGGTTGTCACATCGCCGTTAATGCACGAGACGCGCAAGCCGCGCTTCCTTTTTGCACCGACCGTTGCTAGGCTCCGCGCATGGGCAGAAGATCCGATGTGCCAGCGAACGACAAGACACTGAGACGCAAAACCACCAAGCCCGATTCTTCCCTTCTCAGCACCTCTGTGCCTCTGCGGTTAAAACCTTCGTCGCTCGTGGACACGCGCGTCATCTACTGCGGCGACAATCTGGAATCGCTCGCCAAGCTGCCCGACGCCTGCGTGGACCTCATTTACATTGACCCGCCGTTCAACTCCAACCGCAACTACGAAGTCCTCTGGGGCGAGACCAGGGATAAACGAAGCTTCGAGGATCGTCACATCCGCAAGCGATACGGTAAATCAAGAGTTGAAGTTGTCGGAATTCTTTTGCCGTTTCGCTAAAAAACACGCGAAGCCCATGAGCAATAATCTTAACTTCACTGCCGAAGCTCGACTTCACTGGCTTAACGGAGATAAAAAGGAAATTTAAGCACCTACTTATTGAGTAAGGCACCGGCACTGATGTGAACAATATGACGACGCTGAAAATTCAGAATCTCGGACAGATCAAAGAAGCCAACCTTACATTTGGTGACCTGACTGTGTTGGTTGGCCCTCAAGCCACAGGCAAAAGCATCGCTTTGCAACTGCTAAAGCTGATGGTGGACGCCGGACAAGTACAGGAAGAAATGCGTCTTTACGGCTTAGATTGGTCTCGCGAACTACCAAAGTTCCTAGATGTTTATTTTGGGGAAGGGATGCGGTCGATTTGGCGGGAAGGGCAGACCACTATCGAATGGAAGGAAAAATCGGTAAACCTGAAGAAACTTGCGGCACGCAAGCGAAAGGGCAAAGAAGAGTCGTTGTTTTTCATTCCGGCCCAGCGTGTACTAGCGTTGCGCGACGGTTGGCCGCGACGCTTCACCGATTACACGCCGGGCGATCCATTCGCGGTGCGCGAATTCAGTGAACGACTCCGCGTCCTGGTGGAACAGGAATTTGGAGCTAGCGGCGACCTCTTCCCACAAGAGCGACGGTTGAAGGCCGAATTTAGAAAACTGCTGCAACGCCACGTTTTCTCCAATTTTCATTTGAAGGTGGACAAGTCTCGCTCGCAAAAGCGGCTGGTCCTTGGAACGGGTTCGGAGAACGATATCGTGTCTGCCTGTCCACTCATTCACCCCAAGTTTTGGATGCTATATGGGCGCTGAAGCACTTGAGGCAAACACAAGCCGGCCCGAAAGCCCTCCTCCACATCTTCGAAGCTTCCAGCACTCCGCCGATGCAGAAGCTGGCTGACACGGTGATGGGAAAAACTGTCAAAGTGTTCTACTTCAACCGGGAGACTGGCCTGACCAACGATATATCCGAACTCGATCCTTCTTCCGAAGGAGCAACGGTATTTAATTTTGGAGTTCAAAGGTGGGATTTTTGAGAATGTGGTTCATGAGGACGATGAGTTTGCGCATGACGGCCGTGAGCGCAACTTTGGCGGGTTTGCCTGCGGCGCGCAGCCGCTGATAAAACTCTTTGAGTTGGCGGTTGGAACGGGCGGCCACGAGTGCGGCCATGTAGAGTGCCCGCCGCACTGGGGCGCGACCACCGCCGATGCTACGGCGTCCATGCCACTGGCCACTCTCACGCGGATGCGGGGCCAGTCCGGCCAGCGCCGCAGCTTGGCGGCGGTTGAGCGTGCCCAGTTCGGGCAGTTCGGCCAGCACGCCCAAGGCCGTGAGCGTGCCGACGCCGGTGATGGCTTCGAGTTTTTGGACGCGTTCGTCCAGCGTGGCGACCTGGGTGCGCAGGGCTTGGAGTTGGGCTTCGATTTGTTTCAGATCCCGTTCCAAGCGCCGCACGAGGCTTTGGGCTTGGCGACGCAAGGTGGGCAGGCTGAGGCGTTCGGCCTGCTGACGTTGCGCGACGAGGATTTCCAATACTTGCACCCGGCGGCGGATCAGTTCGGCCAACTGCTGTTCTTGTTCCGTGCGCGGGGCCGTGGGTTTGGGCTGCAAGGCTTGGCCGTAAGCGGTCAAAACCGCGGCATCAATGTGATCGGTCTTGGCGCGTTGGCCTGTGGCGCGGGCGAAGTGGCGGACCCGGGCAGGATTCAGGACGCTGACGGGCACGCTGGCCTCGTGCAGAGCGGCGACGGCGGCACGTTCGTAACCGCCGGTGGCTTCACAGATGACGTGGACGGCGGGTTGAGCGGCCAGCAGTTTCAACAACCGGCGATGGCCAGTGGCGGTGTTGGGCAAGTCGTGGACACGACCGGCCAGGTGAAGTTGCAGGTTCAGCTTGGCAATATCCAAGCCGGTGTAGATAGTGGTCATAGTGTTCTGGCTCTTTCTTGCAAATGCGAGCTGGCTTTAGTGGGCCGCTCAATCAACGGTTCGAGTTTAGGACACAGGCACGAACGGTTCTGGCTCCTCACGCACTTGGTCACGGACCAATGCCAGAGGGTAACGAACTCGTCCGCGCCACTGTCCTGCCGCCTGCAGGCGGCAGGACAGTCCCATCTTCCCAAGCCGTTACTGCCAGACAAGGGTAGAGGGAAATTCAGATACAAGAGGGA
>JACPZS010000070.1 GCA_016195385.1 Verrucomicrobiota bacterium | reverse complement strand
CGCATCAAACAAGGGCGAGAGCCTGGCCAGCACTTCATCCACGCGGGTCTTGATCCCGCGCAGCGGATGGTCGGCGGGGACACGCTGGTTCAGGTTGATGGTCGTCAGAAACTCCGGCTGGGCTTGAGGCTTTCCACGCATAGTATTCCGACTTTTCCGCCCCGCCATTGTTCAAACTTGGTTGGAGTATTTCAGCAAACTGCTAGAGTCTTTGCCTCGTATCCCAACTTTTGGTCTCTCCAGCACTTAGGCGTCATCAACTCATACAAGTGCGCAGATACGTGCTGATTTTGCCTACGGCTTTCGACCAGCCACTTCAAATGTTCCGGGTTTGGGGTTTGCATTTTGATTGTTGGGCCATTGCTCTTCGTTCACAGGGCACGCGAGGAGTCGCCTAACGTCCAGAACTCAGGCACGCGGGACCAGCCAGCGTGAACCGCGAAGCGGAACTGGAATGGCCACCCCGCGTTGCCTGCAGCGATTTGTTATACGTCATCAGCGACCAATCCGCCTGCTGGCTCTGACACGGCTCTCCGGCGCAATCTCGGAGGCTGATCAAGGGTCCCATCATCAGACTCGTCCCACCAAGGTGATCCGCCGGAGCTCACCCGTAGGACTTCGACCAAAGCGGGGGTGCTCGGGCCCCGCACAAAGACCCGATACCCGGGAGCAATATCCGGAGGGAAGATCACTACAGAGGCAATCGCGTACATTATGGCGTTGCACGCATCAATTGTTCCCAGGACAATCTCAGCAATCCAGGGCAGGACCGAGGCAACGTGCTCGTTGTAGTAATGGTCACCCTTCCAACACTTGTATCTGGAAAAGGGCGCCTCCTTGGGGTCGATGCAAAATCCTCTCGGAGTAGCGAATACCGTTCCAACCGATCGTCCATGATGCACAACGGCATCCCGAGAATCGCGAAGATTGCTGAAGAACATCGCTCGCTCCGCATATGCCCTGGCCACAATCTCGGGAAGCCCGAAACAATCATGTATCTCATCCACTGATCGATAGTCCTTTTTCTCGCGTAACACGACCTTAGAGAATTTTGTTGGAAGCTTCCGGGCCTTTCGTTTGGCCTCACACCCGGAATCCGCCCAGCGGACGCGCTCCGAAAACAATTCAGAAACGACCTCTTGGAGCAAATCGAAGATCGTGCGCGAAAGAACAAGAAGATACTCTAGCTCGGTTGCGGCGAAGCGCCCAAGGTCGCTTTCGGGCAGGAGATCGCGCGTGCGGTGAAAGTGGCGGAGCTTGGCCACTGTAGTTCCTAGGTTATGGAAGTCGTCGCAGATTGCGCCGATTAGTGGGCAAACCTCGGGAAAGGTCATTCTCTGCCACATCAGTTCGACAAAGGGAATCAAGAGGTCGTGCTCGCAGGCAGCTTCCTTGGCCACATAGTCTGACTCAACGACATCGATGGGCTCCACCTCCAGAATTCCACCAGGCCCGGGAACCCAGTGCTTCCAGGACCGGCCGTCCCATAGCGGCATTAGATTGACTACGCGATCACCCACGCGAGAGAGGTCGAGATATGGCACCTGACCTGATAGTTCGGTAGCCTTGACGATCATTGACCTTGATTCTTACGTCTAACTTTAGATTGAGCCGCAACGTATCGGCACCAATGGGTATTGCCTCCCGGCCCGCCAAATTGCCATTCCGGCCTTGTTCATGCGCTTGAGATAACCATTTGGGCATGTTGCCGTCAAATCCAAACCCCGCCCCGCCCGCGTCCGCGACGTGCCCCAGCCAGAGCCGAACGAGCCTCCGTGAAATCCGTGTCCTGCGTGGTTAAAACTTCCGCCGGAAGCACGCATTGCCCGCCAAAGACATGCTTGGCGAGGCGGTGGCCGTGGTGAACGCACATACAGGGTCGTGGGGACAACGACCCTCCCGGTGGTGGTTTGGCAGGTCGCTGGCCACATTGTTTGGCCGTTTACTGCCTTTTGCGTGGATTTCCCGAAGCCGATTGGGCGCGGCAGTTTCGCCGGACCCATCTGGCGGCGGCGGTGGGGCGCGGCGGTTTCGCTGGACCCAATTTGCGTCGCCGATTGGGCGCGGCAGTTTCGCCGGACTCAATTCGCGCCGCCGATGGCACGCGGCAGTTTCGCCGGAAGAGGATTAAAGTTTTTTTCCAGAGCGGTCGAATTATCCCTCCAGCCCTGCCCAACGGCGAGGCCGCGCGCGCGACGGCATCATCCCAAGGGTCATCGCAGGCGGCCCACGCCGGCGGTCGCGAAGCCCGTCACAAACCAGCCCGTGGATGCTTTGAGGTGTCCAGGGGTTGATTGTTTTTACGGATAAGCATGCAGCCAACGCTTGAAGTGGTCAGAAATTGAATTTGTTATTCGGCACTCGCTGACCCAAATTCATCAGCGCGAAATCACGATGGCAAACTCTCGCATTCGAAGTCCAAGCCCGATGGCTACGCCGCCGCGGTAAGAATCAATCGGGAGTGTTCTCCTCGATGACAATGCCAACAAGACCACATTCCAACTCGTCCCCAGTACGGCAGCACCACACGCAATCCAGAATCGGCGCCGACCCCCAACAGATCTGCGCGCATCCGCCGCCTTCGGTTTCCCAACCGGAAATGATGATCCTCGCCATCTGCGCCGACGAAGAGAAAAATTCTTTGACGGGCACCGGCGTCCACTTGGCCCGTTTTTGAATATAGCCACGCTTGTCCGCCTCCTTTACGATCGCTTTCGCCTCCTTTACGATCGCTTTCGCCTCCTTTACGATCGCTTTCGCCGCTTTTTACAGGCTTCGACCGTGACGTCGATAACTTTCCCGGCTCTTACAGTCGCATACGTCTTCGCGGGGCAACATCCTCCTTGTACGTAACCGACGCAGAGCTTGTGGGAACCTTCGCTGAGTTTGTTCACATCGAGGAGGCCGATCGAATCGAGCGGCTCGAATTTTCCACGGCGGATTTCCACGCGCATCGGATACTCGAATTGCGCGACAATATTCTTTGATTCAGGTGACTTTGGCATGGTTAGGCGACGATACATGGTTCTTGTCTGTTGGCAAGCACGAGTGCCATGCGGTCACCGGGCAAGCTGGCGGTCTGCTACCTGTATTCGGCGAATTTGTCATATCACACGATTAGGTTCGGCTCAGTGCTTTAGCGCTGGATTGGATGGTGTCATGCCGGACAAATCCCGGAGGGACGAAAGACCCAACTCTGCGGCTGACGGGATTCGATCTATATTGAGCGCGCATCACTCAGCCTTGAAGGAATTGGCTATTTCAAATGGCTGCTCGGTGGGGAAAAAGTCCCCGAATTGAGTTTGTTTTCACGAAATAACTGGCGCAGATTCGTCAGTATGAAACCGCGATGGCAAGTTCCAGCAGTTGCTTTTTTCATGATTTGGGCGGTTGTGAGCTTCGCGCGTCCGGCCCATGCCGCCGAGCAAAGTTCCTTTGCGCCGATTTACACTTACCGCGAGCAGCACGACCCGGATGGCATCGGCAAATTTTATTTCGGCCGCGAGATTGCCCAAGTCATGGGCCACGAAGGCGCCGAGCGGTAAAGAACTTTCCACGCGCGCGATCCTTGAATACTACCACCCGCTCATGAAGTGGCTCGAAGAACAGAATAAAGGACGCAAGATTGGGTGGGAGTAATGTGAATTGGAGAAAGCAACTATGGCCGCAACCAAATCAACGATGTATCCTGAGTCCCATAATCGCAATTTCTCATTACGCCCAAAGAAAAATATGAAATCAATCTCTCTTCTGGTGACTCTATTTGGATTATTGCTTTCGACAGTGACAAGCACCGCGGCCACTCGTTCGGATGCAGGTCTGCTGAAAATATTCTGGCTCGCAACACACGCCTCGACTTTGATCGCCTTACCTGACGGCACGGTGATTCTAATTGACTCTGGTAATGCTGATAGACCTGACACCAATGGTGGCACATGCGCCGACCGGATTTGTAATGTGATCATTCAAGAGCTGAAGACCAATGTAATCCACCACTACATTTCGACGCATTGGCACAATGACCACATCGGTGGGATTGGCGCAAGCGACTTCAATGGAAAGATCGTTAATTCACCACGACGCGTCACGGTGAGACAGATGTACGGACGAACGAACTCTGCTTCGATCACAAATACTGCGCTAGATCAATTCAAGAGATACACTGCGACAGAGAACCTCAGCTTGAATAAGGCGACGACCATTGTGAAGCTAGGAGACACTATCTACAGCAATAAATGGAATGGACATACGATCAAATTAACTGTGGTCGCCGTCAATGGGCTAACGGTAAATGATTCGGCTCGCGAGCAGTCGCACAACTTTTGCTCACCCAACGGGGACAATACTGAACTTGAGAACCGAAACAGTATCGCGTTAATGCTCTCCGTTGATAATTTTCGATACCTCGACACCGGGGATCTTTGGTGTGAGGTCGCTGGGCGCTTATTCCAAGGTGCCGGCGAACTTGCAGGTGGTGTGGATGTTTACAGGACGGCCCATCACGGAGGAAGTGACAGCAACCCAGACGGCCTTTTTACGATAGCCCGGCCGTCGGTAGTGATTTTAAACAATGGTGTAGATGATAGGCAAGCGGGTCCAAAGGAACTGCGGAAGAGGTTGAAAAGGTTGTTGGATCCAAAGACGATGCTTTACCAGTTGTATCTTAACCAGGGCGAATCAGATGCTGATGATTCTAGTAGTCTGGTTGCAGTGCGAAATTCCGACCTTCGCGCGAACAAGGCCCAACATTGCTTTATCACGCTCACCTATCCAATCGGCGGTAAGAATTACAGTGTGATTACCCACCACGTTGGCCCTCGCACGAATTATTTCAGCATCCGTGACAAAGGACACTCGCGGTAACATAATCGTTGCCTTCTCCTTCACACTCAACCGAAACCATGAATGCCCGATCTATTCCGATACTCGTTCTCTCGACCTTGTGCGCGATAGTCTGCTTCCCGCGATTCGCCGTTGCCGCCGAGCAAAACTCCGCCGCGCCGATTTACACCTTTCGCGAACAGCACGACCCGGACGGCATCGGGAAGTTTTATTTCGGTCGCGAGATTGCCCAGGTCATGGGCCATGAAGGCGCTGATTGGCTCGAACGCCCGGAGCGCGAGGATGAAGAAAAGCCGGACCTCGTGGTTGAAGCGTTGAAGCTGAAACCCGGCGACGCCGTGGCGGACATCGGCGCGGGCACGGGCTATTTCACGCGGCGGCTGGCGCGCAAAGTCGGTCCCGGCGGAAAAATTTTCGCGGTGGACATCCAGCCGGAGATGCTGACGTTGCTCACGAACAAGATGGCGGAGTTGAAAATCGGCAACGTCAAGCCGGTGCTCGGCAAGATCGACGATCCGAACCTCTCAGCGAATTCCATCGACCTCGCGCTCATGGTCGATGTGTATCACGAGTTCTCGCACCCGCACGAGATGATGCAGGCCATTGCCCGCGCTCTCAAGCCCGGCGGACGCGTCGTCTTCGTGGAGTATCGCGCGGAAGATCCCACCGTGCCGATCAAGCGCGTCCACAAAATGGCCGAGGCGCAAGTGCGCAAGGAGATGGCCGCGCATTCGCTCGTCTGGGGCGAAACTATCGCGACACTGCCGCGCCAGCACATCCTCGTGTTCCGAAAGCAGGCGGCGAAGTGATTTTGCAATAGTCCAGGATGCCGGAGCAGCTCAAAACGCCGCGCGATAATTTTTGGTCGAAGCTGCCGCCGTCGTGTCCTCGCCCGGCGTTAAACCGAATTCCCGGCTCCGCAACGTGGAGTTCTTGCGGTACTGCGCGTGCCCGTCCGTGAACAGGAGGTTGCCGCCCTTGGTGTGGATGAAACTGTAGAGCTGGAAGCCGTACGTCTGCCGATCCTGCCACCAGGTGTACTCGGATTTGCTGTTGTCCACGGCGGGGTTGAGTTTCCACGGGCGCAGCGCGCAGACGTTGATATCCCAAAGCGTTTCCTGGAGGAAAACGATCTCGGAAGAGTTCGGAATTGCTTCCAGTTTCCGTCCCATGACCACGGCGTTCCCCATGTACGAAGTATGGCTGTTGGTGGTCGGCGTCTCACCCGGATTTTTCGACGGTTTGGCGCTCGGGCAGACGAAAACTTTGTCCGTGGCCAGCAAAGGACGGAGCAATTTCAGGTACGATGGCTGCGGGTTCACGGCAAAGTCGGGCACCTGACTATCCGTGTTCGGCAAACGCTGAAAGTCATCCTCATAGAGAATCAACCCCAGGCCGACCTGGCGCATGTTGTTCAAGCACTTGATCCGGGCGGCGCGCTCCTTCGCCTTGGCGAGCGCCGGGAGCAGCATGGAAGCAAGGATGGCAATGATCGCGATCACGACCAGCAATTCGATGAGCGTGAATCCAAGGCAGAACTGGCGGGAAAATCTTTTGCGTGTCATGCCAGGTAATGAGCTTCGGGCATGGTAAATGTGGCCCCGACTCGTGCAAGCCGTTTTTTGGCCGCGCACGCATCGATGTTTTTCACGCTTGGCGACCGTGAAAATCCCATTAGCCTAGCACCAAAACTATGTGTCAAAAATCCATCGCGTTCATTTTGCTGAAACTTGCTGCGCGCGCCATCGACATGCGTTGGCGTGTTTGGGTACGTTGCTCGATCTTCTGTGCCAGCTTCGCCTTGAATCCCGTGGCTTTCGCCGCCGCCGATCCCTTCTCCGAAAACGTCCGCACCACAGAGCCGGCCCCGGGCGAGCAGGAATTGAAATCCTTTCGCCTCCCGCCCGGTTTCGAAATGCAACTCGTCGCCACCGAGCCGGACATCAACAAACCGATGAACATGGCGTTCGACGCGAAGGGTCGGCTCTGGGTCACGACCAGCCGCGAGTATCCGTTTCCCGCGCCGCTCGACAAACCGGCCCGTGACCGCGTGATGATCTTCGAAGACTTCGGTCCCGACGGACGCGCGCGCAAAGTCACGCAGTTCGCCGACGGCTTGAATATTCCCATCGGCATTTATCCGCACGGCGACGGCTGCATCGTCTGGAGCATTCCGAACATCTGGTTCCTGCACGACACCGATGGCGACGGCAAAGCGGACAAGAAAGAAATTCTTTATGGCCCGTTCGATCACACGCGCGATACGCACGGCAATCAGGCTTCGTTTCGGCGCGGCTTCGACGGCTGGCTTTACGCGACGCATGGCTACAACAACGATTCGCACGTCACGGCGCGCGACGGCAGCCACGTCGATCTGAACTCTGGCAACACCTATCGCATGAGGCTCGACGGTTCGCGCATTGAGCAACACACGCACGGACAGGTGAATCCTTTCGGTCTCGCGTGGGACGCCGCCGGCAATCTTTATTCGAGCGATTGCCACAGCGCGCCGACTTATCAACTGCTCGCCGGCGGCTACTATCCGAGCTTCGGCAAACCGCACGACGGACTCGGCTTCGCGCCCGTGTTGATGGAGCACAGCCACGGCTCGACCGCCATCGGCGGCATGGTTTTTTACGCCGACGATTTGTGGCCGGAGGAATTTCAGAACAACACCTTCATCGGAAACGTGATGACCAGCCGCGTCAACCGCGACCGGCTCACGTTCAACGGCTCGTCGCCGCACGCGAACGAACTGGATGATTTCGTGAAATGCGACGATCCGTGGTTTCGGCCCGTCGATAATTTGCTCGGCCCGGACGGCGCGTTTTACATCGCGGATTTTTACAACCGCATCATCGGCCATTACGAAGTGCCGCTGCTGCATCCGGGTCGCGACCGCGAGCGCGGCCGCATCTGGCGCGTGGTTTACAAAGGCCCGGATGGCAAACCGAAATTGCGTCCCGCCGCTCTGCCGCAGGATCTCGACGGGTTGATCCAAGAACTCCGTTCGCCGAGCCTCGCCCGGCGGATGCTGGCGATGAATGAGATCCAAGATCGCTTTGGCAAGGATGCGGCACAGCCCGTGAAGCGCGCGTTAAATGCGAGCAAAGCCGTGCCGCTCGAACACATCCACGATCTTTGGTTGCTCAATCGTTTGGACGCGCTCGACGATGCCGCGATAGAATCTGCTGCGGCTAACGCCGACGCGAGCGTGCGCGTCCACGCGCAGCGCGTTCTGGCGGAGCGCGGCCTTCAGGCCGCTTCGACGTTGAAGACAAGCGAGCGAGAAAACGGCCTGAAGACTGCGCTCCGAGCAGTTGTTGTCACCGCGCTCAACGACAAGGACGGCCTCGTTCAACGTTGCGCAGCCGAAGCGCTAGGTGCCTGGCCGTCGTTCGACAACGTAGGTCCATTGCTCAATCTTCGCGCCAAGGTGCCCTCGGCTGACACGCATTTGCTCCACGTAGTGCGCAAGGCGTTGCGCGACCAACTCAAAGCTGACGGAGTGCTGGCGAGGCTCCAAAAAGAAAATCTGAGCGAGACCGATTCACGCGCGCTCGCGGATGTCGCAGTCGCCGTGCCTTCCGCCGACGCCGGTGAATTTCTGCTGCGTCACATCGAAAAATACTCCGAGGACAAGCAGACGCTTTCGAATTATCTCCGGCATATCGCGCGCTACGCGCCCGCCACGAAGATGGATTCGCTCGCCGACTTCACGCGCAAGAAATTCCCCGACGATCTCGATTTCCAACTCGCGCTCTTTCAGTCCATCCAGCAAGGCACCGAGCAACGCGGCGCGGCGCTGGGCGATCCAGGCAAGCAATGGGGCGCGGACCTTGCCGCGAAGCTGCTCGATTCGACGGATGCCACGGCGCTCGATTGGACTTCCTCGCCACTGCCGGGCGCGCCGACCGCGAATCCGTGGTTCGTCCAGAAGCGAAACTCCGCCGACGGCGATCAAGGCTCGCCGTTCCTGTGTAGCTTGCCACCCGGCGGCGAGCGGCTCACGGGCACGCTGCGCTCGAAATCATTCACCGTTCCGGCGAGATTGAAATTTTTCCTCGCCGGCCACGATGGTTTTCCCGACCAGCCGGCTTTGAAGAAGAACGTGGTGCGCCTTCGCTCGACGGATGGCCAGGGCGTGCTGGCCGAAACTTTCGCGCCACGCAACGACCTCGCGCAGGCCGTGACGTGGGACTTGGCCGCGCACGCAGGCAGACAAGCGTTCATCGAAGTCACCGACGCCGTCACCGAAAGCGCGTATGCCTGGCTTGCCGTCGGAAGATTTGAGCCAGCCGTCGTGACGGTGCCAGCCGTCAGCCCGAACTCAATCGGTCTGCGCCAGCAGGCCGCCGCGGAATTGGTCCGCACGCTGCCGGTGCCAGCGTTGCAAGGACACCTCGTCAAATTGCTGACGAGCGCGGCCAGCGAACTTGAAACTCGCGGCGCGGCGGCCCGCACGCTGGCGTCATTCACACCCAGCGAACCGCGCGTGGCGCTCGCGGCCATCGTGAACGACGCGGCGGTTTCGGAAAACCTGCGCACGAAGATCGTCGCGGCTCTGGTCGAGAAAAAGCCGGACGTCGATCACGCCACGCTGATCGAAGCCCTGCGCACCACACCGAATCGGCTGCAAATCAAGTTGGCTCAGACGCTCGCCGGAAACACGGCCGGCGCCGAACAATTGTTGTCCTTGGTGAAAGACGGCAAAGCGTCCGCCAGTTTACTGCAACAACGCGCCGTCAAAAACCAAGTGATCGCGGCCAAACCCGATAACGCGGCGGCGCGCATCGCGGAGTTGGTAAAATCCGTGCCGTCGGCCAACGAGGTTGCTCAAAAGTTGATCGACCAGCGCCGCGCGGCGTATGACCCGACGAAAGCTTCCCCCGCGCGCGGCGAGCAAATTTTCACGCAGAACTGTCGTATTTGCCATCAGATCGACGGCGTCGGCACAGTAGTCGGCCCGCAGCTCGACGGTATTGGCAATCGCGGCCTTGAGCGTGTGCTCGAAGACGTGCTCGACCCGAACCGCAACGTCGATCCCGCGTTCCACACGACCATCATTGAGTTGAAGGATGATGAGGCAGTTTCGGGTTTATTTCGTCGCGAAGAAGGTGAAGCCGTGGTGCTGGCCATCGCGACCGGCCAGGAAGTCACGATTCCAAAAAAGAACATCGTGGATCGGCGGGCGTTGGAAACTTCGTTGATGCCGGAAAATTTCGGCGAGTTGATTCCCGCCGAAGAGTTTAATCACCTCATTGGTTTCCTTTTGTCGAAAGCGGGCAAGCCGAGCCAATGATCCTCCCAGTGGGACTCAGTTATTAACCGCTTCGTAGTAAGCGGGGAATTTGAGTGCGGGATCCGTATCCGTGAACACGGTTTTGCCGGTGGGATCCATCGTGGCGGTGCCGACGGTGATCCACTGGGGATTGGTCAAATTGGGCGCGCGCAAAATCGAGTAGCTTTTCCCCGATGTGCCGGAGACATCCAACTGCGAATCGCCGTTGGGCAGCACGCGAAACCCGGTGAACGTCGCGGGCAGTCCGGTGTTCGTGCCGCCGCCTGGCCCGCCTGCCGCGCCGGTGGTCTGGATCGTGAATGCTGTCAGCCGAACGACGTTGCCGCTGCCGGCCATTTTCGGGACGTCGTTGGTCGAGTTGTAGAAGGTGTAACCAAACTGGAGCGAGGCGATGTATGTCAACCCGGTCCGGAGGTAGTTGGCCGGGATGACCACCGACGTGTCGGTTGACGCGAGTGCCCGCGGGATGCACGGGTTTGGTGCGAAGAAGATCAGTTTTCCAAAGGCATCAGAAATGGTCACGCTGACGAAGGCATCGGCGCGTTGTGGTGTCATGAGGTTCCAGCGCAGTGTAAAACTTTGCGTGGCGTCGATGGCTTGCGCGGCATCGTAGTTCGTAATCGTCGGAATGCTCGTGGGCGGCACGGGCAGGTTCATCGTGATGTCATGCGCTCCGAGACCCGTTTGCTCGAGATGCAGCTTGTACGCGCCCGGCGGATAAGCCGCCTCCAGAGCAGCTTCGCTCGTGTTCCGCGCGTTGAAGCTGAAGAATCCCAATTGGTTCGTGATCGGCAATTGGCCGCCCCCCGGCAGCACCACGGTCATGTTGGTGACGTTGCCACTGGCAGTGCCGGACGGCGGCGGGTTTTGCACGAAGGCGTTGAAATTGGCCGGGCTGTTCGTGTTAGGAACGACGGCGTTGGCCGAGAGTTGCTGATGGTTGAACGTCTTCGACAAAAAGTAGGTACCCAGATTCGGTACCTGCCCGGCAGGCTGACACAGTTCATTGGTGCTGCCGCCAGTGTCACTGAGGATTGTGTAGTTGCCGGTGGCCAGCGCCAGCGGCACGCCGGTCGCGCTCTTGAGCGGCACTTGCGTGCCGGACGGATTCAGCGTCCACGTCACCGTGGTGCCGGGCGTGACGGCAAAGGAGGTTTTGAACGTGAGCGTCTTTTGGTCCGCGCCCCAGGAACCGTTAAAGAGAATGCCCACATTGGCGGGCTTGAAATCGTAGTTGCCAATCGAAAACGGCGGGAAACTGGCGGTCAATTTCACCGACGTATCCATCGTTTGATCAAACGTGAACGTCACCGGACTGGTTGGTGAAACGCCGGTAAACCCGTTGGCCGGCGACACCGACACAAGCTTGGGCGCCGGCCCAGCGGCGACGTTCGACATGGTTTTGAAACTGCCGGACAGCGTGGCCAGCGCCTGGCCGGAAGTGTTGGAGAATGGTTTGAAGATCGTACCGCCCGGAGGATTCAGCTTCCACGAAATGGTGGTGTCAAAGGGCAGCGCGGTGAGGCATTTGATCGTCAACGTCCGTTTGTCGCCGCCCCACGCGCCGGTGAAACTCAGGCTGGCGGGTTGAAACTCGAAATTGCCGATGAGCACGGGAGGAAAACTGGCGATGGGCACAACCGCCAGCACGTCCATGTCCTGGTCGAATTTGAACACCACGGTGCTGTTGGTGGAAACGTCGCTGGACCCATCGGCCGGTGTTACCGATACGAGTTTTGGGGGAGACTGTGCGCGGACAGCGATAGCGGCGGCCAGGAGTATGACGAAAATCGTGGCCCGGAAAACCGATCGCAGCAGTGGACGACTTTGCCAGCGTTTGACGGAACGTAACTCAGGTTGGGAAATGTACATAAAGTCTAGTCGAACACGCCGACCGTAATCGCATGGCCATTTGAGCGCGAGCGTTTTTTATTGCACGAGACGGGTTGACCGTACTTCGGCAATCCCTCGCGTCGATTGACGGCGGCGCGCGTTCGGGAGATCGTTTTCCCCGTGCGAAATGTGTTCATCATTTTTTTGGGATGGGTGCTGATGTTCGTTCGACTCGCAAACTTCCCCGTGCTGGCTCAATCCGGTGCCCAGCCCGGCAAAGGCGCCGGCCATGTCGTTACGAACGCGCCGCTCAAGCAGATCAGTGTCGGGGTGTTTGAAATTGGCGCGGTGCGACTGGACAAGACCAAGCGAACGGTCAGTTTTCCCGGCGCGGTGAACATGGATCGCGGCTTGGTCGAATACTTTCTCGTTCATGCCACCGGCAAGACGCACGAGAGCGTGTTGCGAACGGAAGCCGAGCCGTATCACATCCACGTCGCGAGTCTCTTGCTCGGCGCGAAAGGCGCGACGAATTCGGCGGCGGGCAGCGGCGGTGTGCGTGCGCCGGTCATCGGCGATGACGCGAGTATGTTTGTCTCGTGGCAAACCAACGGTGTTGAAAAGCGCGTGCCGGTCGAAGATTGGATTTTCAATCTCGAAACCAAGTCCACGATGACGCGCAGTGAATGGAAGTACAACGGCTCACGCGTGGTGGAAGGAATTTTTCTGGCGCAGCGCGAAGGTTCCGTCGTGGCGGTGATTGCGGATCCCGACGCGATGATCAATAATCCGCGTCCAGGTCGCGACAACGACCAAATCTGGCAAGTGAACACGAACACGGTGCCGCCCGTCGGAACGCCGGTGCAGTTTACGATTCAATTCGAGACGAGCGGACAAAAGAAATAAAAACGTATGCCGAAGTTTTTTGAAGTGCGGCGACGCACGATGACGAAGCTGGCGCTGGCGCTGGTTCTCTCTGTCGCTGTGAATTCATTCGCGGCAGACGGCGCGACCGACAAAGTCTCCACACTGCCAGACGGGAACGCTTCGCTGCGCAACGAAGTGCGTCGCGCCATCGCGAAGGGGCTTGGCTGGCTGGAAAAAAATCAAGATCCGAAAGGCTTCTGGTCCACGGCGGATCATCCGGCGGTGACGGCGCTGGCGCTCGTCGCGGCACAAGGCGATCCAACGCGCGCTGGCCGCGCGGCTGACGCCGCTTTCGTCGATCGCGGTTATGCGTTTCTGAAAAGCTGCGTGCATGACGACGGAAGCGTTTATGCGAAGAAGGAATTGGTGAACTACAACACCTCCGTGGCGCTGATGGCATTCTCGGTCGCGCAACGGGCAGAGTTCAAGCCGGTCATTCTCAAAGCGCGGCAGTATTTGATTGGTACGCAGGTCGATCTCGGCGAACCGGGCAAGGTCGATAATGTGTTCGATGGCGGCATTGGTTACGGCAGCAAGTACGAGCACTCGGACATGGCGAACACGCTCTTCGCGCTGGAGGCGCTGTATTACAGCAAGGCGTTCGCGGAGGATCAAAAGCTCGCCGGCGCGAGGGACTTAAATTGGCCGGCGGTGATTCACTTCATCCAAAGCTGCCAGAATCTTCCGAACCACAACGTCGAGAAATGGGCTTCGGACGATCCGCAAAACAAAGGTGGCTTCATTTATTATCCCGGCCAAAGCATGGCGGGCGAAACGAACCTCGCCTCGGGCCGCGTGGCGTTCCGCTCTTACGGCAGCGCGAGCTACATGGGGTTGCTGAGTTACATCTACGCCGATTTGAAGCGCGACGATCCGCGCGTGGTCGCGGTGATGGACTGGCTACGCGCGAATTACACACTCGCGGAAAATCCGGGCATGGGGCCGCAGGGAATTTTTTACTACCTCCACACGATGACGAAAGCGCTGTCAGTTTACGGCGCGGATGTTTTGGAGACGAAGGACGGTGCGAAGCACAACTGGCGCGAAGAAGCGGCGCTCAAATTGATCGACTTGCAAAAGGGTGACGGCTCGTGGGCGAACGACAACGGACGTTGGTGGGAAAAAGATCCGGCGCTCGTCACCGCTTACGCGCTGATTTCGCTGGAGATGATTGAGCGACGGTTGTGAGTCGCAGTCGGAGCATAAAATCCATTCGTAGCCCGCTGGCAAAGAATCATGGCTTGCGCAAGCGTCGCGACGCCAATTGTAGCAAAGTGGGCTTGGCAAACCGCGCCACCAATGCTAATAAGCTCTCATGAATCCGTCGGATATCCGCGAAGTCCTGGACAGCAAACCGTTTCGCCCCTTTCGTTTGCATGTTTCGGACGGAAGCAGTTTTGAGGTGCTGCATCCAGAATTTGTCTGGGTTCTGCGAACCCGCGTGGACATCGCGGTGCCAACTCCCGATCAGCCGGGGGTGGTGGAGCGCGTGCATCATTGCTCCCTTCTGCACGTCACTCGAATCGAAGAACTCCATGCCAACGGAACGGAACGGTAACTGCCTTCCAACTTGCTGAAACAGACGCAAAGGAGTCCAATTTTCGTGGCGGGAACTCTCGTTTGCGCTGGCAGGCACGTCTGCTTCCTGTTTGCCTCAAAATGAATCGCCGCTAGGCTGGCGCCATGCAGAAACCAGATTCATTCGCCGCCGCCGATCATTGGCGCGGCGGTTTCGACGAAGCGCGCCTGCAGGAGTGGGCGGCGCGATTGCGGAGCCAGCTCGCGGCATCCAGCGTCTCGCTGGGACTGGTGTTCATGACGCCGGAATTTTTCCCACACGCGGCGCAGGTGTTGGAATTGTTGCGGGTTCATGCAAAAGTTCCGCTGCTCGTCGGCTGTTCGAGCAAGAGTCTGATCGTCGGCGAACGCGAAATCGAGAACGAGCCAGGACTCGTGCTCGGCCTTTACCATTTGCCCGGCGTGGAACTGCACGCCCTGCGTTTCAAGCAGGAACAAGTCGAGGAAGCCAACGGCGCGGGCTATTGGCATCTGGAGACGGGCATCGGCGCGGAGGCCACGAACGGCTGGCTCGTGTTCGCCGATCCATTTCATTTGGATTCCGAGGCGTGGTTGCGCGGCTGGAACGAAGCTTACGCGCCGGCACCGATTCTCGGCGGGCTCGCCACGGGGAACGCCAACGCCCAATTCACCCAGGTCTATCTGAACGGCGACGTGTTCGAGAGCGGCGGTGTGGCGGTGTGCTTCGCGGGCGCCGTCGAACTGGCGAGCATGATTTCGCAAGGCTGCACGCCGATTGGCGAAACGTGGACGATCACGCGCGCCGAAAAGCACCTCATCCAAACGATTGGGAATCGCCCCGCTTACGAAGTGCTCGTCGAAACGTTCAATCAATTGCCGGCCGAAGAACAGGCGCGCGCGCGGGGCAACTTGTTCATCGGGTTGGTGATGAACGAATACCTGGAAGAATTTCATCGGGGTGATTTTTTGATCCGCAACTTGCTCGGCGCGGATCCGCAGAGCGGCGTGCTGGCCGTCGGCGCACTGGCACGCACCGGCCAGACGATCCAGTTTCAACGCCGCGCCGCCGCCGCCGCGACCGAAGATTTGCTGGCGCTGCTGCAGCGCACGCGCGCCGGGCTGGCCGGACGGACGATTTACGGCGCTTGCCTTTGCAGTTGCAACGGGCGCGGCTCGCATTTGTTTGGCGCGCCGGATCACGATGCGAGCCGGGTGCAAAAAGAACTCGGGCCGCTGGCGTTGACCGGATTTTTCTGCAACGGCGAAATCGGGCCGGTCGGCGAACGGAATTATCTCCACGGCTACACGGCGTCGCTCGCGCTTTTCGTCGAGAAACGACTGCCGGCGAAATGATCGCTGATTTTTCTTGGGCGGCGATTGAACGCCGGTTTAGCTTCGCGTCTTGATTTTGGAAACGCCCACGGCTTTGCCGACTCAAACTGCGACTTTAATCCACCGCCCCGCCTCGTTCTTCGAGCCGTTGGAACTGGACGAGTTGTTTTCCGCACCGCAGCCGCTCGAAGTGGAACTCGGAGCGGGCGACGGATCTTTTCTGGCCAACTACGCCGCACGACATCTCGATCGAAATTTTCTCGGAGTTGAACGACTGCTGGGCCGGTTGCGAAAAATTGATCGCAAAGGTCTGCGCGGCGGATTGAGAAACCTGCGGCTGATTCGCGTGGAGGCTTCGTATCTGATTCAATACCTGCTGCCGAGCGAGTCGGTTGCGGCCTTGCACGTCTATTTTCCCGATCCTTGGCCGAAGCGGAAGCATCGCAAGAACCGGCTCGTGAACGCGGCGTTTGTCGAGCTGGCCCGTGCCGTTCTAAAACCCGTCGGGACGGTTTTTTTGCGCACTGATGACGCGGATTATTTCACGCAGATGACCGAGGTGTTCCGCGCGAGCAGCGCGTTCAGCGCGATACCGACGCCGCCAGAACTGGCGGAAGTCACCACGGATTTCGAGCGCGAGTTTCAGGCACGGGGCGTGCCGACGCTCCGCGTGGCCTACCAACGGCGCTGAGGCGGTTCACACGTCGATCACCGGGCCGTCCGAATCGCGCGGGCGAGTCGCGGTTGAAGAATCCCGCTGGGAGGCGTCCGCGATTTTTTTTACGCCGAGGAGTGGATTTAGAATTAGGGAAACGAGGCTCACGATCAGCGCGCCCCAAAACGCGGAACCGAAGGTCGCGACGTGAAATCCTTCCACGAGCCAGCCGACGAAACCGAGGAGCAGCGCGTTGATGATGAGCAGGAAGAAGCCCAGCGTGAGCAGCACCAACGGCAGCGAGAGCACCAGCAGCACCGGGCGCAGGAGGGCGTTGAGGATGCCGAGCATGAGCGACGCGATGAGCAGCGCGCCCCACGATTCGTAGTGGATGCCGCGCACGAGATGCGCCGCGACGAGCACTCCAAGCGTGTTGATGAACCACGTGGCGAGGAAAGTTTTGAAACGCGGAGGCATGAACTTTTTTAACGACGGCGAGCCGTCAAGCAAACCGAACTACAGCATCCTTCGAAACCCGCCTGTGACGCAATCTCCGCCTCGATCCAATTTGGCAAACCAGCGCCTACTGGGCGTGTCGCGCTGCATTTGCTACGGATTGGCGCAAAGTTTCAGCGACGCGAGCGTTTTACATTCATCGACAGGATGCTCGCGCCGTGCGTGACCAGACCGCTGCCGCCGATGATGACGCGCCGCACGGGCTGGCCGGTCTTCGGATCAACCTTGAGCGCCGGTTCGCTCATCTTTTGTTCGATTTCAAATCGGCGCGGTTTGTCTTTCGCGCTCGTGGGAACAGTTTCGTAAACGTAAGTAGCCATTGGCATTTAAATTAAATTTCAAAACTAGCGGGGCGGCTCGTGCCCGCAAGAAATTTCGCTGAAAGCTGGTGCGAGGGCGCGAAGCGATGTCTTTATCCGGCTTGGCGGTGGCGAAGCTGTGGCGAGATTGGATCGTCGCCACGCCGCCGGTTTCGCTTTTCTGCTTTTGCAACGCGTGCGGGTTTGGCATCTTCGTTGCGTGGGTGTCACGCCGCAACAATTCGCGCAGATGCAAAGCCGCCTCAACGGCGGCCGGCGGGCGGCAACGCCGATCCTCACCCCCACGCGGACGGCTGCATCCACTTCGCACCAGGTCATCCTCGGGGTCGATCCGTCCTTGCGCGGCACCGGCTACGGCGTCATTCGCCTGGCGCGACCGCATCCGCAGACGCTTGCTCACGGCACCGTGACTTGCCCGGCGAATTGGGAACACTCGCGCTGTCTGGTGAAGACGGCGCAAATGTTGCGCGAGGTCATCAAGGAACATCGGCCGACCGTGTGCATCATCGAAGGGCTTTTCTTCGCGCAGAATTTGCAGACGGCGCTCATCATGGGCGAAGCGCGCGGCGCGTGCCTGCTGACGGCGGCGGAGGCGGGCTTGGAGATTTTTGAAGTCGCGCCGCGCAAAGTAAAGCAGGCCATCGTCGGCTACGGCGCGGCGCAAAAATCCGCCGTCGCGAAAATGGTGCAGCGCCTGTTGCGGCTGCCGGAGCAACCCGCTCCGGACGCCGCCGACGCGCTCGCGCTCGCGTTGACGCACGCGCAGGAAAACGGGCGTTACAGTTTTATCCCGCCGAAAAGGATCTGACTATGAACGCTGACAATAACTGGCTGGGCGGGTTGTTCTTCTTTCTGCCATTCGCGGTATACGCGGTGATTTCTTTTGGTGCCTTCTTGTTCGCCGCCAACATGATCTTCAAATGGATACGCGGTAACAAAACAGGCGGCACTTACCGTCCGGGGCATAACCGCGTTTCGCCTACGATGCAGGACGCTTCCACGCCACCCCCGATTATCGACGACAGTTTGACGAACCCGGCGAACCCGCTTTATCACCATCATCACGCGCATGATGCGGCCGCCGGCGGTGCCACGCATTCGACGAGTTTTGATTCCGGTTCGAGCCAGCATCACTCCAGCCCGTCGGATTTTGGATCGTCAGGCACGAGTTTCGACAGCGGCTCGACCGGCGGCGGCTCGGCCGATTCCGGCAGCGCTTCGAGTGGATGCAGTAATCCGTGAAACTCAAACGCACGGCGACTCAACTCCGATGATCACCTTCCTTCACGGCAAACTCGTCGAAGCGCTGCCCACGCAAGTTGTCGTTGATGTCAACGGCGTCGGTTACGAAGCGCTGATTCCGCTCTCGTCGTTCGACAAATTGCCCGCGCCCGGCGGCGACGTGAAATTGCTCACGCACCTTGCGATTCGCGAAGACGCCCACGTGCTCTACGGTTTCATGACGTCGGCGGAGCGCGAGTTGTTCCGGCTCCTGATTCATTCCGTCAGCGGCATCGGACCAAAAACGGCGCTGAACATTTTGAGCGGGATGAATCCCACGATGTTCCGCGGCGCGGTGGCCAACGGCGACGTAAAGTCGCTTTCGCAAATTTCCGGTGTCGGCAAAAAAACGGCCGAGCGCATTGTCGTCGAACTGAAAGACAAAATTGGCGCGGTGGGCGCGTGGGAGGCGAGCAGCGCGCAACGGGCGCTTTCCGCCGACGATCAAAAATTGAACGACGCTGTGCTCGCGTTGATGGCGCTGGGCTTCAAGCAAGCGGAGGCGCACGAAGCGGCCCGCGGCGCGCAGGCGATGCTCGGCGTGCAGGCGAATGTGGAAGAACTCGTGCGCGCGTGTTTGAAGAAAGGCGCGTGATGCCGGGTGCCGATTCTTCTTCGAAGCCGCCCGATCACAAACCGCCTTCCGAATCGCGAGGCATCGTGGTGCCGCACAAGCCGCGCTGGTTCCAACGCATCGGCGCATGGGCCGTTTACATTTTAATCGAGGCGGTGGGAGCCACGCAGCGCTTTCGTTTCGAGGATCACTCCGGCTTGTTTGAAGGAGCGTCACATTCACCGGCGATCTTTTGCATCTGGCACAACCGGCTGGCGCTCTCGCTCATTATCAACCGGAAGTTCGTGAAGCAGCGCTCGCATTCGCGGCGGCTGGCGGCCCTGGTCAGCGCGAGCAAGGACGGCGGATTTCTGGCGCGCGTGCTGGAGTTGTTCGGCGCGCAACCGGTGCGCGGATCGTCCAGCCGGCGCGGCGCTCAAGCGTTGCTGGAACTGACGACGTGGGCGCAACGCGGCTACGACCTGGCGATCACGCCCGACGGCCCGCGCGGACCGCGCTACGTCGTGCAGGATGGCGTGATCGCGCTGGCGGAACTTACCGGTCTGCCGATTGTCCCGGCCACGTGTCAGTTCGGCTGGAAATGGCGGCTCAAGAGTTGGGATCGCTTTCAAGTGCCGCTGCCTTTTTCCCGGTGCGAAGTGAAATTTGCGGAGCCAATCCGCGTACCGCGCGATGTTTCCGCCGAGGAGCGTGAATCGCTGCGACTGCTTCTGGAAGACCGCCTCAAATCTCTCGTCGGAGATTGACCAGAGTGCTGCGGTGTCCGATTTACTTCGCCGCCGCCGGTGCGAACTGCGGTTTGTAATCTTCAAATCGTCGCAGCACGGCTTCGACGTAGTTTTTGGTGCCGGGAAAGTCAATCTGCGCGAGGAACGCGGCGCTGTTTGTCGTGGCGACTCCTTTGTTCCAGCGCAAGACATGCGTTCGCCCGGCGTTGTAATCCGCCAGCGCGTAGGCGAAGGGATTGTCCGTGCGCGTGTAACGGCCGAGCAATTTGCGCAGATACCACGCGCCGGCTTGGGCGTTCCTGGCCGGGTCAAAAAGTTGAGTGAGTTGAAAATTCTGGAGCCGCTCGGCTTCCGCCCATTCTTCGGCGGCAAGTTCGGTGATCTGCATCAATCCCACTTCGCCTGCCCGGCCGTGAGCGGCCGCGTCAAAAAAACTTTCCCGCCAGACCACCGCCTTCACCAAGGCCGGATCGAGTTGATATCTGCGCGCGGCGGCGACAATCGCCGCATCGTGACGATGCTCGCGTCGGGTCCGCAGCAGGTGGAAGCCAGCCAAGGCGCCGATGACGAGCAACAGCCCCAGCAACCAGCGCGCGTAGATTTTCACAGCCCGGAGCATAGATTCAGGCGCACTTCGCTTGAAGGAAAAACTTGCTCCCGACCACTGGCCGTGAGCGGCGGAAGCTCAAGGAATCGACGTGCTGCGGAAAGCGAAAGAGTTGTTCACACCCGGTGAACTGGCCTTGCCACGGCGGCAGTTTTCTTCAGGGCTTTGGACATTTTGCCACATTTTTGTTGCCACAATGTTCCGAGTTTGCTCAACTCCCCGCCAGTTCCCTATAGAGAACAGTGAAATTTTGCGTCCAATCATCTGTGTTGCGCGTCGTCCTCCCAAGCGAGGCGCAGGATTGTCTTGGCTGCGGATTTCTTCAAAATAACGATGAGTAACCAAATCAAAACCAAACAAACTGTTATGCAACGAACGATTCTAAAAAGCAGTATCGTGGCAGGCTTGTTGACGTGCCTGGCGGGTTTTTCCGCCCAAGCGGCGGCCCCGGCGGCCCCCACAGGCTACGCCAACTTCTTCACGTACGCCGGCGACCAGCGGGCTGGCATCCAAGACGGCACAGCCTCATCCGACGGCTCGTATTATCCCAAGCGCATGGAAGGCCCTTACAATGGGTGGCCGGGACCTGATCCGGGCGACGACGATACTAGTCCAGTTGATATTCGGGACCAGTACAACATGGTTCTCAAGGCCTATTTTTATCCACCCAAGGATGGCAATATCATGTTTGCCATCTGCACGGACGATCCCGGACAGCTCTACGTCAGCACCGACGACAACCCGGCCAACAAGGTACAGTTGGCGAGTGAGTCGCAATGGAATCCCAAGCGTGGTTTCGGTGGAGCATGGGACGGCAGCGTGGCCACTCGACGTGGAACGGTGAACGATGGTAAAAGTCCAAGCCCGCGCCCAGAAAACTGGACGCCCTACATCAAAGTGACCAAGGGCAAACCCTACTACATTGAATCGGTCGGTACCGAATTCGGTGGCGGCGATAACAACGCAGTGGCCTTCCGTTATGAGGGCGATCCTGATTTCGCTGACGGCGACAAGCCCATCTTGGGCAAGTATCTGGCACCGTTTTTCTCGCCCACCACGGCGACCATCTTGGGCCAGCCGAAAGACGCGGTGGCTTACTCTGGCAACCCCGTTTCATTCTCAGTGGGCGTGGATGTCGGGGCGACCGGCACAGTTACCAGTTACAAGTGGCAACGCAACGGTGTGGATATTCCCAATAGCGACAGCGCGAAACTTACCGTGACCGCGACTGCAGCCGATGACGGAGCCAAATACAAAGCAATCATCGTCACGTCCCTCGGAACATTGACTACCGTCGAAGCCACGCTCCAAGTGGCCACCATCAGCAACACCTTCTCCCCGGGAGTAATGAAATGGGAATTCTACCGTGGGGCTGACAACGCTGGCATTGGCGGCAATTCAATTGACGCCTTGACCAGTGATCCAACCTATCCGGACTCTCCGACCGAAATCAGAATCCTTGGAGCGGCTGAAGGTCCGAACGGATATGCGGAAGCCTATGGGTCGCGCATCAGCGGTTTTATTGTACCCCAGGAAACAGCAGACTACGTCTTCTTCTGCAGTTCGGACGACAACGGTGCGCTCTACTTGAGCACCGATGACAAGCCGGCCAATAAGAAACAAATTGCCGCCGAAACCGCGTGGTCGAACGGACGGCAATGGGTTACCTCTGGCGGCAGCAGCGACCTTGATTCCAAGCGCTCCGACAAATTCCCCGGCACGGAATGGCCCAGCGGTGGCAAGATCACCCTGACTGCGGGCAAGAAATACTACGTCGAAATGCTCCAGAAAGAAGGCGGTGGCGGTGACAATAGTGCCTTTACCATGGTCAAAGCCTCCGATGGCGATCCGGCGGACGGTTCGCTGACATTGACCGGAGCGCTGATTGGCGCGAATGCCAGCCCCAACAAAGGCACCGTGACGATCACGCAACAGCCGGTGTTCCCGGCGCAACTGGAAGAAGGACGCTCCTATCGGTTCTCCGTGAACGGCACGGTCGCGCCGGCAGGCTTCAACTTCCCTCTGATCATCAACTGGCAGAAGGATGGTGTGAACATTCCGGGTGCCACCGGCACTTCCTATGTCATCAAAGCAGCCAAAGCGAGCGACGCAGGCAAGTATCAAGCGGTGTTGAGCACGGCGAGTGGTAATTCCGTCACCAGTGCTTCAGCGACCCTCGCGGTGGTACCTGACACCTTCCCGCCAGTTCCAACGGCAGGCGCGGTGTTGAACAATGGCAAACAGGAAGTGGGTATTACTTTTGACGAGCAAGTGCAGCCTGCGACGGTGGGTGTGGCTGGCAATTACTCGATTGACAAGGGTAAAATTGATTCCGTGGTCGCGCTTACACGTCCCACGACCGGTTTCTCACCGGATCTGGCGGCGGCGGGCTTCATCGTGCCGGAATATAACAGCGCCAAACTGGTCGTCTCTGGATTGAACCCGGGTGACAAAGCGACAGTCTCAGTGACAGGCGTCAAGGATCTGAAAGGCAACGCCACCGCCGCCGCCAAGGCAAGCTTCACGGCGGAAGGTTCCATCAAGTGGGCAGTCGTCGGCGCGGCGGAAGCCGGCGCGGGCTTTGTTAATGATGTCGCTCGTGTGGGTACGGACGGTTTCGACATCCTCAGTGGTGGCGTGGCGTTCTGGTCCAACTACGACGAATTGACGATGGTCTATGAAGAAATCACTGGCGATTTCGACAAGACCGTTCAACTGGTCTATCAAGATCCGAGCAGCCAGTGGGCGCGTATCGGTCTGCAAGCGCGTGAGTCCCTCGACATCGGCAAAGGACGTCCGGATCCGGACAATACCTGCCCGCAGTTCATTCTGGCCGATGGTACCGACTGTCTGCCACGGGCCAAATGGTTCAGCCGTCTGCAGGACGTTCATGCCAACGCGACGATTCGCTGGGATGCCGGCGGGTCGAACAATGCCTACGAAAACCATTACCGCAACGACGACACGTATGCCTCCGGGACGCAGCTCAACAGCGCGGACGGCGGCTTCGGGCCATTGGATTACGATAATGGCAAAGTCTGGATGCGCATCAAACGCGAAGGCGATACCATGTCTGTGTTCCGCAGCACCGACGGCGTGGCTTGGAACATCATGACCAACAAACGGAAATTCAACAACCTAGCTGCCAAGCTGTATGTCGGGCCGTATTCTGGTCCTGAGTTGGGCAACAACGGCGCGAAAGATGGCTTGGGCCACTCCGTGCTGGCACAATTCCGGCACTACGCGAACTTCGACGGATCTCCGATTGGCAGTGGTGGCGGCGGTGGTGGTGGCGGCACACCTCCGAAGTTGAGTGTCGCGGTCACCAACGGGAAAGTGGTCATTACCTTTGAGGGAACTCTCCAAGGTTCTGACACGGTCAACGGCACCTTTACCGATGTGGCCGGGGCTACCAGTCCGTTTACTGCTGACACCAGCAAGGCTGCGAAGTTCTACAAAGCAAAGAAGTAACTTTGCCTGATTAAAATCACGAAGAGGCCGGACGAAAGTCCGGCCTCTTTTTGCTTTCTGGACATGGTTCAAATGATCGGGCGGGTAGGAATTTTGATTGCCCTGAACTGTTTGCTCACTCTGCTGGCCACGCTGGCGCTGACAGGCTGTGGCCGGGCCGACGACGCAAGCAGCGACAAACGCACGCGGCGCGCAAAAGGCCGTGTCACGTTCAACAAAGACATCGCGCCCATTGTCTTCGGCAACTGTTCAGACTGCCACCATGCGGGTGGCTCGGCGCCGTTTGATCTCGTCGGGTATGATGACGTAAAGAAACGTGCGAAGGAGATCACGGAAGTGACGCGCCGGCGCACCATGCCGCCGTGGCTGCCGGATCCAAAAGTGGTTCACTTGGTCGGGGAGCGGCACCTGACGACGCAACAGATTGAATTGATTCAGCAGTGGCTGGACGAGGGGATGGCCGAAGGGGAGCCGCAAGATTTACCGCCGAAGCCGCAATGGAGTGGGCAGTGGCCGCTTGGGGAGCCGGACCTGGTGATTAAACCGGCGGTGGCGTACTTGCTCGCGCCCGCTGGGCCGGACGTTTATCGCAACCTCGTCGTCCCGATTCCCTTGTTCGCGCGGCGCTATGTGCGCGCCTTGGATTTCCGCCCGAACAGTCGCGCTGTGCATCACGCTTTCTTCCGGTTCGACAAAACGGGCTACACGCGAACCCAGAATGCGAACGATGGCCAACCCGGGTTCGCCGGCATTCACGCGCCGCGCTCGGCGGAGAGTCCAATCACCTTTGCGAGCTGGCAACCGGGCAGGACGCCGCGCTTCTTCGCGGCAGATTTGGCGTGGCCGTTGGAGACAAACACGGACGCGGTGTTGCAGTTGCATTTGCAGCCCATCGGAAAAGCGGAACCCATCGCGCCGGAACTGGCGTTTTATTTCACGGACAAACCCGGCACCGCGATTGCGCTCAAACTCCCGCTCGATTCCTACACGATCGATATTCCGGCGGGCGCGAGCAACTACCTCGCAACCGATTCCTTCGTCTTGCCCGTCGATGTGGAAGTGCGCGGCGTGCTGCCCCATGCTCATTACCTCGGCAAGCAATTGAAGGGTTACGCCGATTTTGCCGACGGCACGCGGCGGTGGTTGATGGCGATTAACAACTGGGACTTCAACTGGCAGGGTGATTATCAATATCCAGCCCCAATCATGCTGCCCAAAGGCACAAGATTGGTCATGGAGTATTTTTACGACAACTCGACCAACAACGCACGCAACCCGAATCAGCCGCCGCGCCCGGTGATTTACGGGATGCAATCGCGGGACGAGATGGGGGAGTTGTGGCTGCAAGTGGTGCTGAAAAGCCAGCCGGATTTCGCGACTTTGAATCGCGCGCTGCAGCCGCGCCTGCTCCGCGATCAGATCCTCGCGAACGAAGCGTTGCTGCGGCGCAATCCAGACAACGCGCACGCGTGGCGCGAGGTGGGCACCGCGATGGTGATTTCGGGGCAGGACGAGGCGGGATTGGAACGATTGCGCCGGGCGATTCAAATCGATCCCAACGACGACGAGGCGCACTATTTTGCGGGTCTGGCGTTGCGCGCGAAGAAGCGACTGGATGACGCGCGCCGCGAGTTCGAGGCCGTGTTGCAAATCAATCCCCGGCACACGCGCGCGCGCGGCAATCTCGGATTGGTGCTGACGGAGCAGGGAAATCTAAAAGCCGCGGCGCGGGAGTTTCAAATGGTGCTGCAAACGAATCCGCAGGACGAGATCGCGCTCGACATGCTGAAGCAGATTGGGGAGGCGATGAAAGCGCCGTAGTGAGGGGCGGATCGATTCAACAGAATCGCGGAGCTTCCGTAGAAACTTGAGCAGTTGAACTCATCGATTCGTGTCGGGCCAAAACCATCCGCTACTTCTGCTTCTTTCGTTTTTCCATTGCCTGCCAGATCATTTCGAGATTTTCCTGCGCCGTCGCGTCATTCGGATTTATGCGCAGCGCGTTTTGAAACTGAAGGGCAGCGTCTTCCATCCGGCCCATTCTTAGAAACACGTTCCCCAGGCTGCCGTGAGCGCGGTAGTCTTCGGGATCAATTCGAATGGCGTTTCTGAACGCGTCTTCGGCTCCAGTCAGATTGTTGTTCATCAAATGGACGACCCCGAGAGTGAAATAGGCTTCCTGGTAATCGGGCTTTGCTTCGAGCGCCAGCTTGAAGTGTCGCAAGGCTTCGGCGGTTTTTTTCTGATTCAGCAGGAGCACAGCCAGCGTGAAATGCCCCTTGGGATCGTTGGGGCTTTTCTTCAGCAGGAACTGGCTGCGCTCGTAGAATACGCGGTCATTCTTGAGCGCGTATTCCCGGTTGAGCAGCGCGCGATCGTCCGCGTTGCGGGTGAGGAGTTGCAGCCAAAGTTCGGCCATCTCGTCGGAGGATTGTTCGCCGTAGATCACAGCTTGCGGCGGCTGATTCGGGTTGCGTGCGTTATTGGTCGAGTTATCGTAAGTGAACTCCATCGACAGCGTTGAGCCTTTTGGTAACAACACCGGCTGGGCATAGCGATAGGCTCCCTGCCACTCGAAGTCCCAGTTCTTGATGTGAATGAGCGGAATCGTCCCGCCATCGGGCAGCGACGCGAATCCTTTCATTTCTCTGGCCAGGTAATGCGCGTGTGGCAGAACCGCCACGGCGCTGACATCGACTGGCAAAACGAAAGAATCTTTAACCACGTAGTTTGAATTTCCAGCCGGGATGTCAATCGTGTAGGAGGTCAGACCGACTTTGAAAGGCGTGTTCGTAGGTGCATGATCCGTGAAGTAGAATCCGACCGAAGCTTGCAAGAGCTCGGGTTTGCCGGTGGGTTTCAAGTGCGCCTGCAATACTAAGTAACTTCCTTTTTCCAGCGTCCAGGCTAGTCCGTCCGGTGCCATCGCGGGCATTCGACCGGGCTGATAACTCAAAAATTGACCGGCCGGCATTTGTGTTCCGTAAGGCGCTCCCGGCTGGGCTTCCTTCCCGTCCAGTCGGCGCGATTGTCCGGTCTGGTCGAGAAACATGAACGCGTGATGGACGATGCGGGCGTTGCCCGGTCGCAGCTCAACGGCCCGCACGTAGCGCCGTTCGGTCGTGGGGATTGCGACCACAAAATTTCGGTAGGCATCCCGGCCTTCGGCTGCGAGTGCGAACGGCTTTGGCATGGATACAACCAAATCCGGTTTGCCCAAAAACCATCCATCCGGCCACGAAGGCGATGGCGGCAAGTCAGCAGGGTTTCCTTCAATGGCACCCTCGACAATCCATTGCTGAAGCACGCCCAATTCATTTTCCGTCAACCGGCGTTCGGCTTCGAAGTGGCCGTAATTCGCTGCCGGTGGCCACGGCGGCATGATGCGCTTGCTCGTCACTTCGGCGATCTGGGCCGTCCGCTTTTTGACATCGGAATAATTCAACAAGTTGAACGGAGCGACTTGGTCCGGCCGATGACACGGCGAGCAACGCTTGAAGATAATCGGAGCAATATCATGGCTGAAAGTGGGCGAGGTTAGCAGCGCCGGTCGTGTCTGGGCAGAATCAGCCTGGCTGTAAGCGGTGCCAATTGACGCAATCGTCAGAGCGACGATGGACCAAGCGACGATGGACGATCTCGATGTCATGCGAGCCGCGGCAACCACAGCATACCGCCGCGCACAGGAACCGCTTTGAATGAAAGGATCGGCATTCGCTTGTTTGGCATCGTTTCAAGTTGCCGCAACGTCGCATCGCCATGTTGGGAGGCCGATCCCAAAAAGGGCAAGCGGGATTTAATCTGACGCTGGCCGAACGGCTTGGATGTGTGCGCACGCTGGCCCGCCCGCGAAACGACGGAGCCAAATAGTTTGAGGTAGGCTCCGACCGTGCGGTAAAAACAAACCCGCAGCATGACACGCACGCATTGGCCACTGAAATTCTTCGGGATTGTTTATGTCAGTCTCACCGCGCTCCCGCTGGCTTGGGCGTTGGACTGGCAGTCCGCTGCGGGCCATCGCAGTGCCGCCGTGAATGTTTTGCAAACCGGCAAAACTGGCTTCACGCTGCTGCCCGCGGCCATCACCGGAATTCAATTCAGCAATCAGCTCTCCGAGGTGAAGGCCGCCGAAAATCAGATTCGGCTCAATGGCTCCGGCGTGGCTTTGGGTGACATCGATGGCGATGGCCGTTGCGACATCTATCTTTGCCGGCTTGAAGGCGGCAACGTCCTCTACCGAAATCTTGGTGATTGGAAGTTTGCCGAAGTTCCATTCGCCGGCGGCGCGGACTGCGCGAACCAATTTTCCACCGGGGCCGTGTTTGCGGACGTCGATGGCGATGGTGATTTGGATCTGTTGGTCAACGGGATTGGAACGGGCACGCGACTGTTCTTCAACGACGGCAAAGGCAATTTTACCGAGGACTTGAACTCCGGTTTGCTTCATCGCTTCGGCGCGACCACGCTGGCGCTCGCGGATGTCGATGGCGACGGCGATTTGGATCTTTACGTCGCGAATTATCGCACCACGACGATTCGCACGACCGGATTTGCCGTGCTTGATGTGAATGGCCGCCGGATGATTCGCCCGGAGGATCGTGATTCGCTCGAATACACGCCGGAGGGACGAGTGTTGGAGCACGGCGAGCCGGACATCTTCTACATCAACGACGGGCACGGCCATTTCGCGCCGGTATCCTGGACCGGAGGAAATTTTCTGGATGAAGACGGCCAGCCGTTGAAGAAACCGCCGTTCGACTGGGGGTTGACGGCGATGTTTCGCGACATCAACGGCGACGGCTTGCCGGATTTGTACGTCTGCAATGATTTTCATTCGGCGGATCGAATTTGGATGAACGACGGGCGCGGCCACTTTCGCGCCTTGCCACGCCTCGCCATCCGCAAAACCTCGACCTTTTCGATGGCTGTCGATTTCGGAGACATCAATCGCGACGGTCTGGACGATTTCTTCGTCGCTGACATGCTCAGTCCACGACACGCACGCCGGCTCATGCAACTGGCCGCGAGCGATCCTTATCACGCCGCAGTGGGCCTGTTTGAAGATCGTCCACAGTTTGATCGAAACGTGCTGCAACTCAATCGCGGCGACGGCACCTACGCCGAGATCGCGGCTTTTGCCGGACTCGAAGCGTCGGACTGGACCTGGTCAGCCATCTTGCTCGACGTGGATCTCGACGGCTACGAGGATCTGCTCTGCGCGACCGGCCACATGTTCGACACGCAGGATCTCGACGCGGAAGCGCGCATCCAGGCCAAAGGCCCGTGGCGGCGCGATCTTATTCCTCAAAAACTCCTCATGTTTCCACGGATGGAGCAGGCGAAATTGGCCTTCCGCAATCGGCGCGATCTGACGTTCGAGGAAGTCAGTGCGGCGTGGAATTTCAATCAAACCGGCGTCGCGCACGGAATGGCTGTGGCGGACCTCGACAACGACGGCGACCTCGACGTCGTCGTCAACAACCTCAACGGCACCGTGGGCATTTACCGTAATGATTCTCCGGCTCCGCGAGTTGCCGTTCGCTTGAAGGGAGTTGCTCCCAACACGCGCGGCATCGGCGCGAAAATCAAGGTACTCGGCGGGCCGGTGCCGCAGAGCCAGGAGATGATCGCCGGTGGCCGCTATCTCGCGGGCGATGACGCAATGCGCGTTTTCGCTGCGGGCAATGCCACGAATGATTTGCGCGTCGAAGTCATTTGGCGCAGCGGAAAAAAAAGCCTCGTCAAGGCGGCCAAGCCGAATCGAATTTACGAAGTGGATGAAACTGTAATTGCCAACGAACAACCGCTCACAAACGATGCAAACGCGAAAGCTCCGGCCCCACTATTTCAAGATGTCAGCGCCTCACTCAACCATACGCATCAGGATGAACCTTTCGATGATTTTGCGCGCCAGCCACTGCTGCCAAAAAAATTGAGTCAACTTGGCCCGGGCGTGGCGTGGTTCGATGTTGATGGCGATGGGTATGACGATTTGATCATCGGCGGCGGGCGGGGCGGGCGGTTGAACATATTTCATAACGATGGGAACGGCGGATTCAACCGGATGGAAACTTTGCCTCCGGGCGAAGCTCTCCAGCGTGACTTGACCGGGCTGGTTGCGCGGCGGCGCTCCTCAGGTTCGATCGAAATCCTGGCCGGCTCGGCAAATTACGAGGACGGTTTGACTAACGGCCCTGCCGTGCGTCAGTTCCAATTCGGAACCAAAACGGTTGAATACACTTTGCCTGGCCAATTGTCGAGCACCGGCCCGCTCGCGCTGGCCGATGTGTACGGGGACGGCGATCTGGACTTGTTCGTTGGCGGGCGTGTCGTGCCGGGACGCTATCCCGAACCCGCGAGTTCGTTGCTGTTCCGAAACGAAAATGGACAATTTGATCTGGATGTGGAGAACAGCCAGCGACTGGCCCGGCTCGGTTTGGTCAGCGGCGCGGTCTTCAGCGATCTCAACGGCGATGGCGCGCCCGACTTGATTCTGGCCTGCGAGTGGGGGCCGGTGCGCGTGTTCTTGAATGAGCGCGGAAAATTTACCGAAGCGACCGAACGGCTGGGCCTGGCATCGTTTATTGGTTGGTGGAACGGTGTGACGGTTGGCGATTTCGACGGTGACGGTCACATGGACATCGTGGCGTCGAACTGGGGCTGGAACAGCGATTATCAAAATGCGAACGAAGCGCGCGCCGCCTTCGCGAACCGATCGCCAACTGGCGCGCCGAATCTCGCTTCACTAAACGCCTCGCTGCTTTACTACGGCGATTTTGACGACAACGGGACGCTGGATTTGATCGAGGCGCGCTTCGATCCCGTGCTTAATAAAATTGCGCCGACGCGGAGCCTCAACGTTCTCGCACAAGGCCTGCCTGCGTTGCGCGAACGGTTCAAGAGTTTCGCGGCTTATAATGAAGCGGATGTGTTTGCCGTCGTCGGCACGGCGTTGAAGCAGACCAAACCGCTTTCGCTTCCTTGGCTCGCTTCGACGATTTTTCTTAACCGTGGTGATCATTTCGAGGTGGTGCCGTTGCCGGCGGAAGCGCAGTTCGCTCCGGCGTTTGGCGTTAGTGTTGCGGACTTTGATGGCGACGGAAACGAAGATGTTTTTCTCGGGCAGAATTTTTTCCCTGTTCAGCCAAACGCGGCCCGGCTCGATGCCGGGCGTGGATTGCTTCTGCGCGGCGATGGGCGTGGAAATTTTTCCGCGCTTTCAGGTCAAGCAAGCGGCATCGCGATTTATGGCGAACAGCGCGGAGTGGCGGTGGCGGACTTCGATGGCGATGGGCGGCCGGATCTTGCGGTGTCTCAGAACGGCGCGGCGACGAAACTTTTTCGCAACATCACAGCCCGTCCCGGTCTGCGCGTGCGTTTGGAAGGCCCGTCCGGAAATCTCAACGCGGTGGGCGCAATGGTCCGCTTGATGTATGACGGGCGAAGCGGGCCGGCACGCGAAGTTCATGCCGGCGCGGGCTATTGGTCGCAGGACAGTTCGACGCTCGTGCTGGGAAAATCCGGAGAACCGAGCCGACTTTGGGTGCGCTGGCCAGGAGGAAAAACAACGATGAGCGAACTTCCGGCAGGTGCAAACGAAGTCACAATTGGCGGCGATGGACTGCTCCGGGTTTTGAAATAAGCGGCGGAATTGAGCAACCCAAGCAGTGCCCGCCACGAGAACCACGCTTGCTATCACAGCGTTCAGGCCCGAGCGCTAAACTACGGTTAGCAAACTTTGTTTTTATTCTCTGTGGCGTAGAATGTGAATCCGGAAGGCGAGCGAAACCGGCGATACCACCAAGAAACCTTGCGCACTTCGTCCACCTCAATACTCATCCTCAATAGTTCAGAAGCACAAAACTGATTGTCCAAGTCGTTCATGAGGCTCTGTCGAGTGCGAGCCCGCGCTTGTTCATCATCAGCTCCATCCACCACACGAGTAGTGAAGAATCCAACAATGGTGCATGTGCCATCAGCGTCTGGCACATGCAGTCCACTTCCTCGAAACAGAACCAAGTAACGCCGAGTGGCTTGAATGGTGAGAAATTTCATTGTGTGCGATTGAGTCGCCCAACTTCCCACTGCGCTGCGTTTCCAATGTTGGCAAAGATTTGATGTTATCGCGGCGATTTACGGAACTACGTTGCCGATGAAGGTGCTCCAGTTTTCGAAGAAGGATCGCGGACCATTGCGAATGCATTGGGCGGTAAACCAAATCGAGCCGTCCACATCCGCAAACGCTGTGTGGTAGTCACCCCACCGGCCGATGTTTGATCCGAAAAGCTCAGGATAACAGGTAAAACTGTCGAACGGCCGATTTCCGGCGGCGGCGACGCGCACCAGGCCCGTCACACCCGCCGTCGCGTCGATGAAGACGAACGCCGCGCTGGGATGGTAACTCGGCCCCGCGAGCGTGAAAGTCATCACGCCTTTGCCGGCTGAGTTGATGCCGGTGCCCGGGAAGAAGACGTTATCCCGGCTGACGGCGACGTAGCCTTGCCGCGTCACTTGCGCGCTAAAGGTGTCGCGCTGCCATCCCGGAGTAACGATGAAGTAAGCAATGCCAACTCGCGGAACGCCATTTGGAGGCTGAATGATCGTGTTTACCGCGCCGAACAGTTTTCCCGCGGCGTAGATTACCTGGTTCATGCGATCGTCGTTTGATTCCAGCAGGCCCGGTGGTTCCTGAACCGGCGGACCGAACGCGCCGTTGGCAATCAATTCACCGAGCGGGCGCATCCCGTTGCGCTGCGGGATCAGCGGCGGCTGCCCGTAAACTTCGCAGTTGATGACGATGTTGCGCAACAACAACGTCGGGTTCGCGGCATCCAGCGTGCGGGTGCCGGTGATGGCCCACGCCGTGATGCGATTGTCCAGGGTGCTGAGGAAATCGAGCGCGCTCAGGAAATACTCGGTGCCACGGTGGGAGGTGTCGTAGCTCCCGCCGGGCGGAACGGTCGCCGGTTGGATCGAGTAGCCTGGCCCCTCGGCTTGCGTCAAGCCGGCGAAGAGCACCGCGGAATTAGCCGTGCCGTTCACCAGCGCAGCTTTGGAAATGGCGACGATTTCGCCGCCGTTGAAAGCGAAGTTGGGAAACAAAAAAGAATTGTAGCTGATGAAAAATCCGTAGCTATCGGCACCGATCAAGGGTTGATCGGGCAACCCACTGGCGGTGGTGTCGAGTTGGTAGAGGACGAACCCGCCGGTGGGATCGCTCGACTGGCTCACGGCGATCATCACCGATGTTGTTCCCAGCCAGGTTCCAGTGCTCGGATCGGTGTCCACCTCCAGCACGGAGACGAACCAGCGCCCCGTCGGCGGATCAAAATAGCATTTCGGATCGCTTGTGAACGGCCCGAACTGCAGGGGCAATCCGGAATTGGGATCCCAAACCACTTCCGATGGGAGTCCAAAGAACGGATTCAGCGCGGTTGGGCCACTGAGCAAATTGCCGGCTTTGTCGTAAATCGCCAGCGCGTTGTTCACCGCCTGCATGATGTAATTTCCTCCCACCGCCATCGCTGGATCGGGCGGTTCGGTGTCAAACTGATTGCCGTTGTCGGCCAGCACTTGATCCAAGGCATTGAGGCCGTCCCAGCCGTGAGCAAGCAAATCCGCGCCACCGACGCGAAGTCCACCCGGGTTGGGCGGCTGCAGAGCGGGCGTGGTGATAGGGCGCTTGACCAAACCCGCCTTGCCAGCCAGCAAATCCACTTCGGGAGTTTGATTGAGCTGCCGTCCGACGACGTGATTGGCGCTCGGCTGCTGGCCTACCCGCGTGGTGCCGACGCGTCCGAGTTTGCCCGTGAGCGTTTGCCCGGCCTGTTGCCCCGCTCCGGTTTGGATCGCAATCGCGAGAGCGATTATTGTCAGCCATGTGTGAGGATGCTTCATACTTTTTCCTTCTTGAATTAAGAATTATCGTATTTTCGCAACTGAGTTGAACCAGCACGGCCACAGCGAGTCAGACTTTCAGCACCTTCCCATGACATCGGTGTCTTGGTCACAATTGGGCGGAAATCTGCCATATTTGAGTCGTGCGGGGGATATTACTACCAGTTTTCGAATGTCGTCGTCGATATTTATTCTCGCCTTGGTCAAAGCCTCAAAGCCCTGCGACATTGGCGTTCGCGTCTTCGCGTGACGAACTTTCGACCGGAGGCGAGGCGCGGTTTTGCCTTTTGCCGCATCCTACTTTGATTTTTAATCCAGCGATGCTATTGCAAAAAGTTGCTCTCATCGGCGTGGGCCTGCTCGGCGGTTCGCTGGGACTGGCCATCAAGCAACGCGGCCTGGCGCGCGCGGTGCATGGCTTCGTGCGGCGGGCTGAAGCGGTGACGGAGTGTGAACGCTCCGGGGTCGTCGATCACGCCACGACGGATTTGAGCTTGGCGGTACGCGAAGCAGACTTTGTGATTCTTTGCACGCCGATTGCCCAGATGCCCGAACTCGCCACGCGGATGCTGCCTGCGCTCAAAGGTGGCGTCATCGTCACGGACGTCGGCAGCGTCAAGGCAGGACTTGTCAAGGCGCTTGAGCCGCTCTTTGCATCGGCTGGCGCGCACTTCGTCGGCAGTCACCCGATGGCCGGCGGCGAAAAAATGGGCGCGAGCGCGGCACGGGCTGATCTATTTGAAAACGCCGTTTGCATTGTGACGCCTTCGGCAAACTCGGCTCCCGCCGCCATCGCTCAGGTGGAAAAATTCTGGCGCGAGGTCGGCGGCCGGATTTTGCGGCTGGCTCCGGAGACGCACGACCAACTGGTCAGCCGCTCCAGTCACCTGCCGCACGTGGTCGCGGCGGCGCTGGCCAATCACGTCCTCAACCCCAACCACGGCAAGGAGCAGCCCCTCGTGTGCGCGACGGGTTTTCGCGACACCACGCGCATTGCGTCCGGCTCGCCGGAAATGTGGCGGGACATCGCGCTGGCGAACCGCGCGAACCTCGCGCGCACGCTTGGCGGGTTCATCGATGATTTGAAAGAATTTCAGCGAGTGATCGAGGCCGACGACGCGGCGGCGATCAGCAGACTACTTGAAATCGGAAAACTTCGCCGCGACAACTGGCTCGGCAGCGGTAATCAATCGCCCGAATAAGCGAATTCAAAGATGCCTCTGCCCGATCTTATCGAAATCGTCCCGCTCACAAAGCCCGTGCAGGCGGAAATCACCGTGCCTGGCTCCAAGAGCATCACCAACCGTGCGCTCGTGCTCGCCGCGCTTGCCGACGGCGAAACGATTTTGCAGGGTGCGCTCTGGAGCGAGGACACGCAGGTGATGGTCGATTGCCTGCAGGAACTCGGCTTCATGGTGAACGTCGCGTCCGACCCGAACGAAACTTGCAATCGGACCATCACGGTCTATGGACTCGGCGGAAAAATTCCGCGCGGCGGAACGGCGGAACAACCGCTCGAACTGTTCGTCGGCAACGCGGGCACGGCGGCGCGTTTCCTCGGGGCGATGGTTTGTCTCGGCGAAGGTGTGTATCGGCTGCACGGCGTGCCACGAATGCACGAGCGTCCGCAGGCGGCGTTGTTTCAGGCGTTGCGCGAACTGGGCTACCACGTCAATTCACCAAATGATAAACTGCCCGCGCTCATCCACGGCGACGGGCCGCATCCGGGCGCGCAGTGTTCGGTCAGCATTCAAGAAAGCTCACAGTTCGCGTCGGCATTATTGCTTTGTGCGGAGGTTGATGGCTGGAAAGTCCAAGTGACGGGTGAGAGCGCGGAAGAATCACCGTACGTCGCGATGACTTCAAAGTTGATCGAGGCATTTCCGAAAAGTGGCGGAACGTTTCAAATCGAACCGGATGCTTCCAGTGGAAGTTATTTTTGGGCGGCCGGTCTATTTTCGAGAACGCGAAAAGACCAAATCGCATCCTATTCTGACACCGGAATTCATCGATTTGGCACTGATTTCCTGCCAACCATAAGCGAGCAGAAGCGTTCATTTCCCATAACCGTTCGAAATTGGCCAATGCCGCCGCTCCAAATCGATTCAGATTTTCCTCGTTGTCTGCCACTACCGTCCGAGTTGTCCCGAATCAGGCATTTGGGTGATAGCATCATGACGGCAATCGTAATTGCTCCTTTTCGCGAGAAGGCGATTCGTTTCACCGATCTCAGCCGCCTCAGCGTCCAGGAATGCGAGCGTGTCGTCGCGTTGCGAACGGAGCTGACCAAGTGCGGCGCGAAAGTGATCGAAACCGGCGACACGTTGGAAGTTTTTCCGTCCGAACTCTACGGCGCGGAAATCGAAACCTACAACGATCACCGCATGGCAATGTGTTTTGCGATTCTGGGGTTGAAAGTTCCCGGCATCAAAATCAAGAATCCCGCGTGCGTCAAAAAAACTTTCCCGAACTTTTTCCAGAAACTCGCCGCGCCGCCGCCCGGCGGCCTGGGCGTTACGATTCTGGACGCTGCCACCGGCCGCCAGCTCACGCACGACGAATTATTCGCCGAGTGAGCGCACTCACCACGCGTTCGCATTCGCAGCCGCTGTTTTGTGATGACGTTGCCGACAGCATTTTACGTTTTCCACAAACCGACCGGAGTGCCGCACGGTTTTGGATTGCGCCAGTCCTCTGGCGCTTTTCGGTCGTCGTGGCGGGTCCGAAAGCGGCAGAGGACTGCCGCACTCCAAGACGCTGGCGCGGAGTTCCTGTCCCCGCTGCGCTGCCATCCTCGATTCAGTGGCACGATTTGCGAACACTCCTGCGTGGATTTTCTTCCGCTTGAAACTTGAAACTTTGAACTCTCCGATTGTCATCGCTCTCGACGGCACCAGCGCCAGCGGCAAGAGCACCAACGCCAAACTCGTCGCGCAGGCGCTCGGCTACGTGTACGTCGATACCGGCGCGATGTATCGCACGCTCGCGTGGCATTGCTTGCAGAAGAAGGTCGATATCCACGACGCGAAAGCCGTGGCCGCGCTGTGCCGCCAGTGGAAAACGAAGCTCGTCTGCGTCGAAGGCGAATTCCGTTCGGCGCGCTTGCTGGTGGACGGCTACTTTCCCGAAAAGGAAATTCGCACTGCGCAAACCAGCGCCGCCGTGCCGCACGTCGCCGCCGTGCCAAAGGTGCGCGATTGGATGAAGAAGACGCAGCGCGATTGCGTGAAGTTCGGCAATCTCGTGATGGAAGGCCGCGACATCGGCACGAATGTTTTTCCCGAAACGGATTTCAAATTTTACCTCGACGCGCATTTGGATGAGCGCACGAAGCGCCGGGCTTCCGAAGGTGTGGACGAAAATCTGGCCGCGCGCGATCAACGTGACAGCCAGCGCAAAGCTGCGCCGCTCATGATCGCGCTGGGCGCCACGGTGATCAACAACTCGCAGATGAGCTCCGCGGAGACGAGCGCGGTGATCATCAAGGAAGTCCGGCGCAAGCTGGCCGCCGGCGGAGGTTGATCCGGACGGCCGAACGCGGATGAAGACCAGTTATTGCATCGGGTGGTGTTTGTTCCGCGCGGCCTTCGCGACTTATTTTCGGTGGCGTATTCTCGACCACGACAATGTGCCGCGCACCGGTCCCGTGATTCTCGCGGCGAATCACGCAAGTTACTTGGATCCTCCTTTGATTGGCTGCGCCCTGCCGCGGGAAATCAATTACCTGGCGCGCGAATCACTTTTCCGTTTTCCGATTGTCGGCGCGGTTTTGCGCGCGTGGAACTGCGTGCCCGTCGATCGCGACGGCGGCGGCGCGGCGGGTCTGCGCGCGATCCTGGATCGACTGCTCGCCGGCGGCGCGGTGATCGTGTTTCCCGAAGGCACGCGCACGAGCGACGGCCAATTGGGAGCCGCGCGCGCCGGGTTGGGCTTGATGGTCATCAAATCCACCGCGCCGGTCGTGCCCGTGCGCGTCTTCGGAACGTTTGAGGCGTACGGCCGGCGTCATCGATTTCCGCGCCCGTATCAAGTCACCGTGAAATACGGCGCGCCGCTGGACTTCGCCGCGTTGCGGGCCGAAGCCGAAACGTGCTCGAAACCGCGACTGAAAGAAATTTACCAACAAGTCGCCGACGAAATTATGACTTCGATCCGTCAATTACCGCTGGCTTCCTAACTTTGCTCAAGACGTGACCACGTTCAGCTTGAGGGAGTCGCCCCATTGAGCTAGTCATAGCGAGGCAACTTTCCAAAATATGAAAACTGAATTCTCGCGAAAAGTGTATTTTCTGTTTTTGTCACTGCTGTCGACGGCGACTTGGGTTCGAGGCGCACAGATGTACGATCCCGCGACAAGTTTTTCCGTCACCAAAAATCCCAATGGAGTTTGGAGTTATGGGTTCTCATCTACTCTCGGTGGCCCGTTGATTTTACACGAGAGCACAAACATCTTTAGCGGGATCAATTTTTGGCTCACTCCTCTTCCCAATTCTTCCCAAGCACCGTCGGTGTTTCACAATCCGACTGCTGCCCCCGCAAGCGTTTTGACACTAACACTTGCCCCTGGTGAATTGGCGCTCCATCCCGGGCCGGAAGGTCAGTTTGCCGTCTTGCGATTTACGGCTCCTTCTGCGGGTCCGTATTATTTTGTCGGCTCTTATTCAGGGCGAGACCATGTTGGCACCAGCACTGATGCTTACGTTCTTGCTGATGGATTGCCGCTGCTCAGTGGGACCGTCAATGGCTACGGAGAAGGGACAGGCTTTTCTTTTGATACAACAGCAACGCTCACTGCGGGTGGGACTTTGGACTTTGCCGTCGGATTCGGTGCAAATCGAGATTTTCACTATGACACTACGGCGCTTTCGCTCGAAATTTTCTCAGTTCCCGAGCCTTCTTCGTATTGGTTCTTGCTCGCCGGTCTGCTTGCGATGGGGTGCCGTTGGCCAGCCAAGCCAAACGTTATCGTTGAGGAAACCAGCCGCGCAGAAATTGCGCCAGCGAGCCGTCATAGACTCCTTCCGCAAGATGCTCGACACCTTGCTGATTGCCCCACGAGTAGTTGACGACGAGCCGGCCCTGCCACTCGCAGAAGTCGATGTCCGAGTTGTTCAAGTTCGTGGCATTGGCGATGCGCGCGCGCTGGGCGTCCGTCAGTTTCGGATTGGCGATGAGCTTGTCTTCCGGCGCGGCGCGGAGCACGGGATTGAGCGGACTTGGCTCCCATTTTACCAAATCGCGCGAGCGCACGACGCGCATCTCGTAGCCGTCGTGCGCTTCGAGAAAGAAATCATAGAACCAACCGTCCAGCCAGCGCAGGCAGTGCGGCGCGGTATAACGATCTTTGGCGTAGTTGCATTCCGGCGGCGTCAACGTCCACGTGTGCAGGTCGGGCGATTTGGCGAAGCGCGCGGTGAACGCGACGCCCGCTTCCTCGATCGGCTTGTCGATCTCAAACATCAGCACGAACTCGTCGCCAGCTTTGCAGATTGAAGTGTTGAAAATTCCGAAGCGTCCAGCGGGAAGGGCCGTCCACGTCTCCCACGATTTCAAATCCCGCGAGGCGAAGATGTTGATCTGGCCACGACCTTTTGTGCCCGTGACGAAAACGGTGTCGTCGTTCACGAACGCGCTGCCGAATTCGTGTCCATCGGCAAACGGCAGCGTGACTTCGCCTGACTCCGGATCGCGAAAACGAAAATAGTTAGTCGTGCGCTGATTGTCCCAATACTGCTGGCCGATGCCCTGCCGCACCCACTCGAAGCGCCAGAGTTTGCCGCCGAAAACAATCGGTGTGGTCTCGACCAGATCTAGATCGATGGTGCCGAGTTTGCGAATGAGCGGCCGGCTGTCGGCGTCAAGCGGGCCGCCGCCGTGTTTCGCGAGCCACGCCTTCGCGTCGGCGCTGGCAGTGTGTTCCCAAATAAAATTCACGATCGGCGTCGAGTCGTCGAGTCCGTGCGGATGGTGTTTCCCGCCGGGTTTGGCGATGAGTGTGATGCTGCCGCCGAGTTTGCGGTAGCGCTCGGCGACCACGCCGGTGTTCTCGTCCCACGGCACGGCTTCGTCAGCGTCGCCGTACACATGCAGCAGCGGCACCTTCGCGACGGCGAGCGGCGCGAGATTATCGACAGGATTTTTGCCGTAAGCCTTCGCCTCGGCGTCGGACTTGAAACCGTGGAGGTCGAGCACAAGCTGCCAGTCGCGGTCGCTGCGCTGGCCTTTGCCGAAACCGCCGGGCCAGCTTTTGAAATCGCACACCGGCGCGTCGGCGTAAATGCACGCGACTTTGTCCGGATTTGCCGCCGCCCAATTGTAGCAGTAGAGTCCGCCGCGACTCAGCCCGACGAGCGCGGCCTTTTTCGCGAAGCCGTATTTCTCCGTCAGCTCCCGGTAAAAACTGTTCCAATGCGCCACGGCTTCCGGCGAGCCAAGCATGTCCGGCACGCTCATGTAAACGACGTGAAAGCCGCGTCCCAGCAGCGCAAGATCGGGGTTCGGTTTGTGTCCGAAAAATTCGCCGTGCCAGACCCACGGCCGGCCGGGCGCTTCGATCTTCGGCGCGACGACGAGCACTTTGTGGCCGTCCACCGCGAAGTCCCAACGGTCGAAGCCGAACCACCATGAGTTTGTGCCGCTGAGGCGCGCCGATTGCGCGTGGATGGTCGTCGCCAGCGCGAGCCAGGTGAATGAGATCGCCAGTGCGACGCAGCGTGCCGGATGACTGCGGTGTTGCATGGCTAAGTGAGGTTAACCACGGCTTTGATGACGCCCGTTTCGGGTTTGAGCCAGTTCGGAAAAACGTCAATCAGTTCGCTGAAGCGCGCGTGATGCGTGATCCACGGTCGCGTGTCGATGCGGCCGTCTTCGATGAGTTGGATGATGCGCGTGAAGTCGGGCGGCAGCGCGTTGCGCGACGCGAGCAGCGTCAGCTCGCGCCGGTGCATGAGCGGGTGGAGAAAACTAATCTCCTGCGTCGTGATGCCGACAAAGACGAGCCGGCCGGTGTGCCCGACGAAATTGAGCGCCTGGCTCATGGATTTATTGCTGCCTGTCGCGTCGATGACGACGCTGGCGAGCGTGCCGTTGGTCAACTTCCTGAGTTCCTCCAATTCCGCGCCGTCGCCCTTGCTGAGGATCGTGTGATCCACGCCCATCGTGCGTTGGCAGAAATCCAGCCGCTGCGGATTAAGATCGAGCACAATGGTTTTCGCGCCGGAGAGTTTCACAAACTCGATCACCGAAAGACCGATGGGTCCAGCACCAATGACAAGCACATGCTCGCCTGGCTGCGGATTACCGCGATTCACCGCATGGCAGCCGATGGCGAGCGTTTCGACGAGCGCAAGTTGTTCGAGGTTGAGTTTGGTTGAGGGATGCAGCTTGCGCGCGGGAATGACGATTTGTTCACACAGGCCGCCGTCCATCATCACGCCGAGCACTTTCAAAGTTTCGCAACAATTCCCGCTACCGCGCCGGCACGCGAAGCACGTCTGGCAATTCATGTACGGCTCGACGGAACAGCGGTCGCCGGGTTTTACGTTCGTGACGCCGCTGCCCACGGCCAGCACTTCGACGCCCAACTCGTGCCCGGGGATGCGCGGGTAGCTGAAGAACGGCATCTTGCCGAGGTAACCGCTGTAATCGGTGCCGCAAATGCCCACGCGATGGACGGCGACGAGCGCTTCACCGGCTCCGGGCCGGGCAGGCGCGGGGATTTCGATTTGGCGGAACTGCTGCGGCTTTTCAAGTTGGATGGCTTTCATGTGATCGTTGTGCCGCGATCAAATGACGCCGGGCAAATGAATTCAACTCGAAAACCGAAGTTGGATAAGGATGAGTGCGAACCAAGATTTTTGGGCTTAGTACACCAGCACCAACACGGCGGCTTGTTCCGCCGATTTCACCACGTCCTCAAATTTCCGCTCCTTCGTGTTTGGCTCCTTCAACTTGGCGGAGACTTCCGGCACGGATTCCAGGAAGCCCAGCAGGAAACTGCTCTTTACTGCGTAATTCACGTTTTCCGGCAACGCCCCGCTTGCGGCCAGCGCCGTCCGTGCGTTCAGCTTGGCCGACACCACGCCCACCACGTTGCCCCGCTCGTCCACCAGCGCACAACCTGAATTGCCCGGCTGCACCGGCACGCTGACTTGAAAATACCGCGCGTCATCCGCTGCGCCGGAGAGCGACGCGATCTCGCCCTTGGCCAGCTTGGGCGCGAACCCTTGCAAACCGATGTTGGGAAAACCCACCGTGGCCACTGTGCCGCCCAACTTCACCGCGCGACTCGCCACCACCGGCAACGCCGCGAACCGCCCCTCCGCCTTGAGCAACGCGAGATCATTGGCTGCATCCACCTTCACCACCTTGGCAGATACGAGGCCAGCCGCCGTGACCAACCGCACCTGCGCCCCGTTCCCGGCCACGTGTTCATTGGTGATAAAATACCCATCCTCCGTGATGAAGAATCCCGTGCCGGAAGACTCCGGGCGTGTCTGCGCGATGCCTGTGCTTGAACTATCGCCTCCGGCGAATGCCACTTCGCGTGATTTGAAGTCGCGTGCCAGCTTTTGCCCCTCCGCAATCTGCTCCCGCGTCATCTTGTTCTCTAGCACCGTCATGCCTTCTCGGGCATTCTCCTCACCTTGCCCTGCCGCCAGAAGCCACCATTTGTATCCCTCCACATAATCCTTTGCCACACCATGGCCATTGGCGTAGCAGACGCCCAGATTGTTTTGAGCCTCGGCGAGATTCTGCTCGGCAGCTTTGCGATACCACTTCACAGCTTCCACCTCATCCTTCGCCACGCCTTGGCCGTTAGAGTAACAGGCACCTAGATTAAATTGAGCCGTGGCAATATTCTGCTCGGCAGCCTTGCGAAACCACTTCACAGCCTCCACCTCGTCCTTGGCCACGCCTCGGCCGAATGCGTAGAGGGCCCCCAGAATTTTCTGAGCCTCGGCGAGATTCTGCTCGGCAGCTTTGCGATACCACTTCACAGCCTCCACCTCATCTTTCGCGACGCCTTGGCCTTTCTCGTAGCAGACGGCGAGATTGTGTTGAGCTGCGGCGTAATTTTGCTCGGCGGATTTGCGATACCATTTCACCGCCTCCGCATTATCCTTCGCCACGCCAAGATTGCCGTCGTGGAACGCCGCACCCATTTCAAACTGGAATTGGGCATCGCCCTTTTCCGCCCTTGCGCGAATGTCGGCCAGCAGCTTGCGGTCTGCTTCGGTTTGTTGACCGGAGAGTTGAAAAACAGTGGCACTCAGCAACAGCAGAAGTGTGAACACCAACCGATTCGCTTTCATATCGCCATGATTATTTGCCTGTACGGGACTTCCAAGTTAGCAAGGTCTGATTAAAAGCCGAAGAACTTCTGAATTACGTGTCCCCATGTCGCCCAGACCTCGGCTAACCTGCCCGCTGCACCAAGGGTCGTTGCAAGCCCGTGAAATACTGACTTGAGCACACCAAGTTTTGAGCGACTCGCAGGTTCAGTACTGGCTTGCCGGGCTAGTTCGTCCAACTGCTCCAGTGCCTCAGCTATTGTCTGTGATGAAAGCTCCGTACTCGCCGCTATCGTTTCAGCAAGTGATTTAAAAGCTTCGGCGACGTTTGGATGTCCAGATGCACTGAGGTTCTGCACATGCACTGCGATGGATCCGATATTTTCAACTTGCCCGGTGTTTAGAATCCCAATGTTGCTGTTCGTGATGGTAATTGTCGGTCTGTCTTTGCCGACATCTCCGAAAGGAGTTTGAGGTGCAGGAGTTAATCCATGTTCCAGTTCAGCGATCGCTTGGCCGATCAGAGAATCCATGCGAGCAAATGCATGGTCATACCGCATGCTAGAAAAGCCCGGTCGGCTAAGAATATCGGCTACCGGGATCGCATTGGAGTAATAAAAACCATTGAAATTGAGGAGGGGCAAAATTTGTTCAAGACATTCTTGTCGAAACTGAATCGAAGTCCGAAACGCAGAGTCACGCAACGCTTCTCTTAATTTTTTGAGGGTTTCTAATCTCTGGGTGTTCGTCATGGGAACGGCGCGTTGTTTGATCTTTCTCGACTAGCATTTCAGTGTGTCGGACATATCCAGCGCGGACGTCTATGGAGTTTTAACTCGAAATACCGGAACTCAGCAATAGTTGGTTTCTCTTCCTGATTCGCCCCGCAGCACAGCCCTTCCTTCGTCGCGGCAACGCTGGGCTGAACGACGAAATCCCTTTGGGATTATTCCCAGACACGCCTCGTTCACCACCGATGAGAATGCCGAGTGGCCATGGAGCGGAGACGCAAAGAAACTCTTCAGTTTGCCCTGCGTCTTGGCGCGACGGACTACAAGCCGAACCAAAGCCGGACGGCCGCGTCGAGTTTCGTCAAATCCGTTTCCTGCAATTGGCCGAGTAGTTTGCGCACCAGTTCGCCCGACACGGAGGCCACGGCGCGCTTGGCGAACGACGGATGAATCAAGCCTGCCTCGCGCCAGAATTGGATGGGAAATTCTCCGGGACGCAGCGCATCGCCCACCGAAGTCACGGCGACAACCAGCAAATCGTCGGACGGATAATGCGGACTGACGATGACGGCCGGGCGGATTTTAGCCGACGATTGGTCGGAGAAGGGAAACGGAAGCAGTACGACCGCGCCGCGATTATAGGTGATCGTAGTCGGCATCGAGCGGGTTGTCCCAAATCGCGCGGAACGCAGGTTCTGACAGGCGCGCGAAGTCACCCGCCAAGCCGCCGTCCACGTCGTCCGCGTCCGCGGCAATGACTTTGACCTTGGCGTTGGGTTTCAGGCGGGCCGGTTCATCCAGCACGATGAACTTTCCGTCAAAATGCGCGTTTAGCGTTCTCACGGCAGCAGCTTAATTTTTCCGCGCTTCGCTCTCAAGCGGCAAATGTTTCGTAAATGCTTCGCGACCGATGAGAATGCCAAGTCGCCACGGATCGGAGACGCAAAGCAGCACTCCAGTTTTCCCTGCGTCGTAGCGGCGCGTCGGCAGACTGCCGCTGACTGAATCCCGAACGGCGGTGCGCGGCGCTCACGCCACTTCACCATCCGCGCACCCGAACCGCCCACAAGCAATTCAAACGTCATCATCATTCGGGCACTGAAGCGGGCTGAAGCCCGCGCTCCGTTCCAACGCCAGCGGCGCGTCATATTTGTAGAAAATCCGCCCACAAAAATCACAAGCTCCGTCGGAGCGACATCGGGAATATGCCGCTCCTGAACGGAGCTTTCGGCAAATGAGTTGCGCGGGCTACAAAGATTTCGCACCTACGGCGCTGCGGCTTGTTTGCTTACGGATTCTTTTTCGCGTCTTCGCGCAAAGCCATCGGCGAATGGAGTTCCACCTTCGCCACCTCACCGGTCATGGCGTGATACATCGTGTCCGGGCAAAGATCAATGCCGCCGGGCCATTCCACACAGCCGAAGTCGGGATTGATGGTGACGGCGTTGAAGGAATTTGCCTCCAACAATTTCAGGAACACGCCGCCGCGTCACTCCGGTTCGACCGGATAAATCCCTTCGAGCCCATCGTTGAACCGGACTTTCAAACGATGGCCGGTGAGCGGTTGCGCTGTTTCAATCCGAACCATGTGTTTATCCAGTTTTCCCAACGCGTCTGCGTTGAACTTTGATTCAACCGTTGTAGATGCCGTGCGTGCTGACAATCAGGGAGACCACGGTTTCGCCGTCCAGATAAAAGGTTGAACGCAAATCGCCTTCGATCTCAACGGCGTAAATCGTGCGTCCGCATTCTGCGGAGAGCCGCTGAATCTTGTGCGTTCGCAAGCGTGGGTCGAATGGGTCTTCTTTGAAAATCTTACATGCCTTGCGCGCGGATTCCTTTTGCTCCGGATTCAGGCGATAAAAGCTCGTCCAGAATCTTTCCACCGCGCGATAGCGGTATTTCATTGCAGACGCGGCGGCGGCGTTTCAAAGAGCGCCGTTTCCATGTCCACCAAACGCCCGGCCTCGGCGTCCTTCATCGCTTCCTTGAACTCGTCAGGAATCCATGAGTCGTCGTGTTCAACGACAAACTTGGTCACCTGCGCCCGTTCGGCGGGAGGTAGGGCCATGAATTCTTCAATGATTTCTTGCGCACTCATAGCCGTAGCTATTCACAAAAATTTATCGTGGGCAAGTTGTGAATTGCTGCACGCGGAGACGCAAGGCAACTCGGATCAGTGAGCGAGTTGTTGGAAATTTGCCGGAACGCTTGAACCCACTTGCGATTCTGTTATGAACTGAGCGCCACTTCGCGGTGGTGTGTTTTTGACCAGCAAGATGACCAGCAACCAGTCGCAGAACGCCGGCGCGATTTCCAATCGCGGCGGGCGGCTGCTTTTCCATTTTAATCCCATCGGCCGCCGGTCGAGCTATGTCTGAGATGGGCGAGCCAGATCAAACGGGCGTGATGCTGATGCGGGCCTTTCAGACGCGGCTGCGCTACAAAACGTGTGCGAAGTGGCAAAAGCCGTTCGTGAATCCGTTGCGTTTCGCGCGCAATCAATTCAAGAAATTTGCCGGGCGCGGAGAGGTGGATGGAGAAATCCGGGAGGTGGAGGCGTTTCATCTGGCGGATTTCTCCATCGTCAACGGCGAAGGCGTCGGCGAGCAAATCGCCAGTTATGGAATTTACGAAGAGTCGTTGACGGAGGCGTTTTTGCGGCTGGTGCGGCCGGGCATGGTCGTGCTGGATGTGGGCATGCACGTGGGTTACTACACGACCCTTTTCGCGCGGCTCGTAGGCGAACGCGGCGAAGTTCATGCGTTCGAGCCGACGCCATCCACGCGCACGATCGCCGCGCGGAATGTGGCGCGGTTCAAACAAGTGGTGGTGCATCCGGAGGCGTTGTGGTCGTGCGAGCGGGTGGTGAAGTTCCGCGACTACGGACCAAAGTGGCTGGCTTTTAACAGCTTCACCGAAGCGAAAACGGATCAAGAAATTCCGCCGCCGCAGGAATTTGACGTGACGACAGGCACGCTCGATCAATTCCGGCAACGGCGTGGCAAAACAATTTCATTGATCAAAATCGACGCGGAATCCGCCGAACTGGAAATTCTACGCGGCGCGGCGACGATGCTCAAAGTAGATCGACCGCTCTTGACGGTCGAGGTCGGCGATGTGGGCGCGAACATTCAGAGCCGGGCATTGCATGAGCACCTGGCGGCGGCAGGCTATCGCGCGTGGGAATTGTGCAACGGCAAGTTTCAACTTCACCAACCGCGAGAGAGATACTCGTACGACAACTTGATCTTCGCGCCTTGCGAAAGGGAGCTTTCCACGAGCTAGTCGGCGAAGCGTGCGAGGACTGCGGCGCGGAAGTTTGTCATTGCGGACGCTGCTGCTTAAGCAACTCCGATTTGAGTAGAGGATTGGCGATCGCCATTCGCGATGCGACGAAAACGGCGCGTGTGAAGGGAGGCATGGGTACGGGCGGCTTCGTCCAATCCGTCGGGAACTCGGGATGATTCGGCTGGGTTTCCGGAAAATAGACGAACGGGAAATGTTTTTCTAATTCGTTGAAGACCCAGGGACGAGTTGGACGGCAGCCTTGGCCGGAAACCGCTTGCGTCGGGTCCTCGTGGATTTCGGGACAGAGGTTCACGGCCAGTTCGCTGCCGTAGGAAACGCAAGTTTCCAGTAGTAAAAAAACCCGGCAGCGTTTCGCGAGGAACGCGATTGCTTGGTCGGGATTTTTCAGATGGTAGAGCACGCCGTAGCAATGAATCACGTCGAATTGTTCCGCAAGCGTTTCATCCGGCGTTTCCAAATCGAGCTGGCGCACGTCCACGCCGGGATAACGCCGATGCAGCACTTCCAGATTGTCCGGGCGCGCTTCGGTGATAAGCATTTCGCAGCCGCGATCAAGATAGAAACTGGAGTGATCGCCGATGCCCGCGCCGACTTCCAAAACTTTTTTTCCGTGCAGCGGCAGTCCGAGGCTGGCGAGGTGTTCGAGTCGGCGCGCGTTGTGCCGGAGGTACTCCCAGCCACTGAACGAGCCGACGGATGAATTGGCTTTCGCGAGCCGGTAGCCGGTCGCGCTGGACAACGCCGCGTTAATTAATTTTCCCAAGGCCATAGTGCAAGGTGTCTTTGCGCGCTGCTCGCGCGCGCCGCGCGCAAGGTTTCAAAGTTTCGGAGACCCGGCAAGTGAGAATCATGTCAACGCCACGCTCGGCAGTGATTTACTTTCCCGCGTGAATGCCGTAACCAGTGGCGAACGCATGGCCTTGACCTCCAAGTTTCGACGCACGCTGACGAAAATCGTCCGCCATATTTCGCCCTTGTGATCGCCGCGCGCTTCGCTCCCATCGTTCTGAATCAGTTGGCCGGGCTGATCCTGGGCACCGCCGGCTACAAGTTGATTTCGAACCTCGTCGAACCGGCGATCTACGGGAAGTATGCGCTGTTTCTCACGCTGACCCAGGTTGGCTTTCTGCTGACGCATTCCGGATTGGTGAATCACGTCGCGCGCTACTGGCAGCGGGAATCACCGCAAGCGGCGCAATACACCCGTTTTGTCTGGCACTCGGCTTGGCGGCAAAGCCTGGGTTTGGTGCCGTTGATGCTTGTGATCGTGGCCGGCCTGAGCGTCTCCAATCGCACGCTGGATTGGCTTTGGGTGCTGCCGATGCTGCTCATCAGCAATCACGCCACAGCGATCCTTAATGTCGCCACGAGCGCGCTCAACGCGAGTGATCGACACTGGCGATCGTTGTTCTTGGGCGTGCTGGCCGCAGGCACGCGAGCGCTCGGCCCGGTAGCCGCCGTGTTGTGGGTGCTTCATGGCTTCGTCGGTTTGAGCCTGGGGTACGCGGCTCATGGAGTTATCGTAATTAGTGTAATTGCTTTCGCGGTGCAACACGCGCGAACCGAAACGGGCGAGCGCCAGGAAAATTTTTCACGCTGGATCGCGGAGTTGCGCGACTATGGGCGTCCGTTTTTCTGGCTCGGCGCATGGGGCTGGTGTTTGTGGAGCGTCGATCGCTGGCTGGCGTTTTATTTCTTCGGCGAGGAGCGTGCGGGAATTTTCAACATGAGCCTCAACATTGCGGCGATCCTGCCGGGCTTTCTTTACGCAGGCTTGATGCAGGCGGTGTTTCCCAAAATGTTCCGGCTGGCGGACATCGCGACTAATGCGGGCGACTGGCGGGGCATCGCGCGACGGTGTGATGCCATGACGGCAATGTTTTTGATCGCCGGCTGCGTTGCGTTGCTGCTGCTGAAACTCGCCTCACCTTATTTGATCGGAACGGTGCTTTCGGAAAAATACGCCGAGAGCTTCGCGTTGCTGCTCCCGGCGGGTTTTGCGGCGATGACACTGCAGATCAATCAATTCTATTACCTGCTGCTCCAAGGTCAGCACAACAGCGCGGCGATGGTGCGAGTGATGGCCTGTGTCGCGGGTCTGAAAGTTGTCGGTGGCATCATTTCCGCGCTGATTTCCTGGCAGGCATTTTTGATCTGGTTGATGGTAGGCCTGCTCATGTGTTTCGGCCTCGGGCGCTGGATGATTCGCCGGATTGCGCTCGAAAAAAATGCCTCCACTTGAACGACAGCGGCTTCATGCGGCTTTCAAATTGCGCACAACCATGCTTGCTACTTCTCTCAGTAATTGCATAGTCGCGGGAAATCAGGTTGGAGAAAAAATATCTTGCGCTAGGCTACAGAGTGCCAAAAGCAATTTTCAATCAGTTCAATTTCATGAAAACCAAACTCAAGCGTTTTCAAATCACGCTGTTCAGCGCCATTGCGCTCGCAGCTTACTCGGCTGTCAGTCTGACTGCGGCGGTTGTGGAAGCCGGTGCTGTTCCCGCGCCGACCGGCTCTACCTTCACCGACGCCAACTGGAGCAGCATGGGCGGCCTGCCCGGCGCGAACCAGCATGTTCTCGCGGCAGTGGTGGACGATTCAGGCAATCTGTATATCGCAGGCTATTTCAGCCTCGTCGGAGACGTGCTGGCCAATCGTGTCGCTAAATGGGATGGAAAAAAATGGACAGCACTGGGTTCAGGAATATCCGGTTCAGGCATGAGTATCGCAGACTTGTTAGGTTTCGATCCACCGGTAGTATATGCGTTAGCTGTGTCGGGCACTAACCTGTACGTCGGGGGCAGTTTCACCTTGGCGGGCGACGTGGCAGTTAAAAACATTGCCAAATGGGATGGGAACAAGTGGTCAGCACTGGAGACGGGGCTGGCTGGTGGACGCGGTTATCCCTACGGATCCTATGTAGCTGCGCTGACGGTCTCGGGCAGCGATGTGTACGTGGGCGGCGCATTCACAACTGCAGGCGGCATCGCCGCCACCAATATTGTCAAGTGGAATGGCACCACTTGGTCAGCGATGGGTTCCGGAATGGACCAACTCGGCTATGTGAGTGCGTTGGCGGTGGCGGGGAACGAGGTGTACGCGGGAGGTAGTTTCACAAATGCTGGCGGAGTCGCGGCCAATTTTGTTGCTAAATGGGGCGGGAACAGTTGGTCGGCGCTCGGTTCGGGGATGAAGGGCTATGGTGTATATGCATTGACGCTGTCAGGCAACGATGTGTATGCAGGAGGACAGTTCACGTCGGCGGGCGGCACTGCGGCAAAAAATATTGCCAAGTGGAACGGGAGTATTTGGTCGAGGCTGGGCTCAGGACTTACTGATGTCTTTCCAGATTCAGGTGTCTACGTGTCAACGCTGGCAGTGTCGAAGAGCAATGTTTATGCGGGCGGCACTTTCACAGTATCGGGCGGCAGCGCGGTGAAATATTTCGCTAACTGGGACGGAAATCGTTGGAACAATGTGGGATCGGGAGTGAACGACAGCGTAGAAACGCTGGCAGTGTCGGGCGGCGACCTGTACGCTGGCGGCGGGTTCGGGAAGGCCGGCGAAAGCGCGGCCAGTCGTGTTGCGAAATGGGATGGGAACAATTGGTCGGCACTCGGTTCGGGATTGAATAGCCTTGTGACAGCAAGGGCGTCGTCGAATAGCGATCTATATGCGGGGGGCTTTTTCACGACAGTGGGCAACATCGCGGCCAATCATATCGCCAGATGGGACGGAAATAATTGGTCGGCACTCGGTTCGGGGTTGGACTTTTCTGTGCGAACGGTGGCGGTTTCGGGCAGTGACGTGTACGCGGGAGGTGACGGCCCGGGTATTGCCAGATGGAACGGGAGCAGTTGGTCACCGTTGGGTTCGGGGGAAGATGGACGGCAGAGTGTGCGTGCGATCACAGTGCTAGGCGGCAATGTGTATGCGGGAGGTCGCTTCTCGGGGATAGGTCGTACTCTAGCCAATAACATTGCCAAGTGGGACGGAAACAGTTGGTCAACACTGGGTACGGGAATGGAAGGCTCTCCCAATGTTTTTCCTCCTGACGGTTATGTATCTGCTTTGGCGGTGTTGGGCAGCAACGTTTATGCAGGAGGGAACTTCACGAAGGCGGGCGGTACAGCGGCCAATAACATTGCCAGATGGGACGGGAGCAGTTGGTCAGAGCTTGGTTCGGGGATCAACGGAGTGGTACTGGCGCTGGCGGTGTCGGGCAGCAACTTGTACGTGGGAGGGAACTTCACGAAGGCAGGCGGTATAGCGGCCAATGGCATTGCCAAATGGGATGGAAACAATTGGTCAGGACTTGATTCGGGGATCAACGGCACAGTGGAGGCGCTGGCAGTGTCGGGCAGCAACTTGTACGCGGGAGGGGCCTTCACTAAAGCGGGCGGCAACGAAGCCAATAGCATTGCAAAATGCGATGGGAGTCGTTGGTCGGCTCTGGGGTCCGGAGTGAACGGCGAAGTGCTCGCGATGGCAGTGTCCGGCAATAACCTGTATGCGGGAGGGCAGTTAACTACAGCGGGGGAGAAAGTGTCAGTCTATTTGGTACGCGCCTACCTGCCGGACATTCCCGCGCTTTCGGTACGTCGCTCCGGGACTGATGTCCAAATCTCCTGGCCCTCGGTGGACACGGCCGGTTTCTCATTGGAGCAGGCCGGCGCGCTGGCCGCCCCGACAAGCTGGGTTACGAATGCCGCAAGTGTCAGCGACGACGGCACGAAGAAATCCGTGACGCTTCCGGCTACGAACAGCGCACAGTTCTTCCGCCTGCGCCACCAATGACGCCCGAATTTTTACCACGGATTTCACGGATGACACGGATGGGAAACAAGGTTCTTTATTTATCCGTGTTATCCGTGGTTACCTCCCGCGCCCGCATCAGGCTCTGACCACGGATGACACGGATTTCACGGATGAGAAGCACTGCCTTTTTCTTTCATCCGTGTCATCCGTGAAATCCGTGGTTAAAATTTCTTCAATGAAGCACGAAGAAATTACGCGAGACATTATCGGAGCAGCGATGGCGGTGTTGAACGAGTTGAAGCCGGGGCTGGATGAGAAGCTCTACGAGAATGCGCTGGTAATCGAGTTGGTGGCGCGCGGGCATGCGGTTGAGCAGCAGCGGGAGTTTCCGGTTCATTACCGCGGCCACTTCATCGGCAAGCTGATTCCCGATCTCATCGTGGACGGCAAAGTGATCGTGGACCCGAAGGTGGTGACGACGTTCAGCGACACGCACATCGCGCAAATGCTGGGCTACCTGAACATCACCGATCTGGAGGTGGCGCTGCTCTTGAATTTCAAGGAGGCCAAGCTGGATTGGAAGCGCGTGGTGAGAAGTCATCTGGAGGATTGACCACGGATGGCGCGGATTTCACGGATGGGGAACAGCGTTTACGTTTCATCCGTGTCCTCCTCGTAAGCCATGGTTGAATTTCAGATTTCAGTTTCAAAATGCTTTTGCGTTGGCGCGGCGGCTGATGCTCTAATCCGGCCCATTGCAACTGGTCGCCGCGAAGTTTGACATCGCGGGCCGCCTCCGTCGTTTCATGGATCGCCAGAAAAATTTAGCGTTGTTCCTTGGCCGGACGCCGTTCCACGGCGTTGCGCGCGTGCTTTGGCGGAAACTCAGCCGCTACATGGACGTCGCGGAAAACTGGAACAACGGCGACGAGGCGACCAACGGCGAGGCGTTTCTGCTGCGCCGGGTCGCGCCCAATCTGCGGCTCGCGTTCGACATCGGCGCGAACCTCGGCAACTGGACGTCGCTGCTCATCGCGGAAAATCCCCATTGCGAAGTTCACGCGTTCGAAGCTTCGCCGCTCACATTTGCGAATCTGCAACAGCGCCTCGGCGCGCAGACGCAGGTGCATCTGCATTCCGCTGGCATGGGCGAACGTCCGGGCACTCTGGCGTTTCACGACCACGGAGAAAATTCAGGACTGTCTTCGTTCGTCTCGCGCGAGAGTTCCGTCGGCCAGAAGGCCGGGCGCATCATTGATGTGCCGGTGACGACCGTGGACGCGTTTTGCGCGGAGAACCGGATCGAGCAAATCGACTTCATTAAAGTGGACACCGAAGGTTACGAGATGGCCGTGCTGCGCGGGATGACGACCATGCTTGAGCGGCGGCGAATTGCGCTCGTCCAGTTCGAGTACGGCGGCACCTGGATCGACATGCGCGAAACACTCGCCCGTGCCAACGATTTCCTCGCGCACCACCGTTATGAATTTTACCGAGTACGTCAGCAAGGCTTGGAAAGGTTTCACTACGACTGCTGGGTTCACGAGTGTTTCAAATACGCCAACTTCGTGGCCGTTGAATCCGGGGACGTGCTGCGGCGCTGGCAAATTCCCATCGTCGAATCATGAACTCGCCGGTGATGGCTTCGTGTTCGCTGCGTTCCAACGGCTGAACTTGGATGAAACCCTTTCGCTCCGTCTTCGCCCTCGTTTCCGATTGCCATGCCCGCACCGGTCATTACCAGCAACTTTGGCAGCGGCACTTTTACGACGGCCTGCGGGGTGCATTGGAAACGGTCGCAACACCGCACGATGTGGAGTTCGATTGGGCGCGCGGGGCGGCGGCAGCGACAGGCTCCGCGTTCAAGGAGGCGCGGGCGCGCACGAGTGAACGGCTGCGGGAACAAATCCTCGGCGCGCATCGACGCAGCGGATTGGACGCAGTGATCTCGTACTGCTTCGGCGGCGATTTGGAACCGGGTTTGGTTTCCGAAGTCACCCACTCGGGGATTCCGTGGATCAATTTCTATTGCGACAGCACGCATCGCTTTGTCGAAATCGCGGCACTGGCGCGAATCGTCTCGCTCAACTGGTTTCCCGAGCACGCGGCGATTCCGAATTATCGCGCACTGGGAGTGCCGATTCTTTGCGCGCCCTACGCACTGAATCCAGATTGTTTGCCGGACCTGAGCTGCCAGTCGCCGCGTCACGACTCGGCGTTCATCGGTTTGCCCACTTCCAATCGCATTACGCAGTTGGGCCTGCTGCGGCTGCTGGGTTGCCGGGTGGCGATTCGCGGCCACGTCTGGGCGGATCGCTCGGTCGATCCTTTTCACAATGCGGCGCGCAAAAAATCCGACTGGCTGGCGGTTCTGTTCCGTCGCGGCTTGGGCGAAAAATTTTTGCGGCGCTGCTTTTGGCCCATCATTCGCGCGCAGGCAGAAGGCCCGCTGGGGGACGGGGAATTCGGCGAGTTCCTCCGGCAGTCGCAGATCATTCTGGGACTCAATCAAGGCAGGGATGAAGCCGGCCGCCTGACGAGTTATCTCAAATTTCGCGACGTTGAATTTCCAGGCTACGCTTGTTGCTATCTTACTGAATTCAACGAGGACGTGGCCGCGGCGTTTGAAATCGGCAAAGAGATTCTCACTTATCAGTCGATGTGGGAGGCGGCGCAAAAGATCAAATTCTATTCTCGTCGGCGCGAAGTGGCGCAGCGCATCGGGCGGGCAGGCCGCGCGCGGGTGTTGGCGAGCCAAGTCTGGCCGATTCGATTGCAGCAACTTGCTCAAGCTCTATAACTCTCTTGATGCGACTGCTGCTCATCCATCCCGAAGCGCGCTGTTTTGCGGGCGCCGAGAAGTTGCTGGTGGATTTTTTGGCGGCGTGGCCACGTGGCGAAGATTCAATCACGCTCGCCGTCGTCCGCGGGAGTGAATTGGACAGCCGTGCGCCAGTGGACATTTCGCGATTGTTTCTTCCGGACAACCACCGTTTTTCCGTGGCTGCGTTAGCCGGGCAGTTGCGGGCCGTCGTGCGCGAGCAACGACACGCGCGGTTCGATCTGATTCACGGTTGGTCGGCGCGCGACTGGGAGCTGACCGCGCTCGCCCGGACTTGCTTGCGCGTGCCGGCGGTGGGTGCCTTGCACGATCATCCGCAAGCCAGCTTTATCACACCCAAACGACGACGCCTCATGCGCTGGTGTGTGCGCTGGGGTTTGGATCGGCTGATCTGCGTTTCGCAGGCGGTGCAATCGGCTTGCGTCGAGGCCGGTTATCCGGCGGCCAAACTCGCGCCTGTCTTGAATGGCATTCCGTGCCCGGAAACGCCCCTTCGACCAATGCAAATGGGCGCCATGCGCCTGGGTTTTCTCGGCGCTTTCGGCGAACGGAAAGGATTGCGCGGCCTGTTTGAAATGATTTCGGAGCTGGCCCGCTTGACCATGGCACCGTGGAAACTGGTGCTGGCGGGCGCGGCGCAAGACGACGAAGGCCGTCGGATGATGGAAGAAATCCGCCGACAGTACGAGCCGAGCGATTGGTGGCCGCACGTCGAATGGCGCGGCTGGGTCGCGGCACCGATGGAATTTCTGAAGGAGATCGATCTGCTGATTTGTCCTTCCTCGCAGTTTGAACCATTCGGCCTGGTATTATGCGAGGCCGGGTTGGCCAGAATTCCGGTATTGGCCACGCGAGTGGGTGGCATTCCAGAAATCGTCCGACACGCCGGGACCGGCTGGCTGATCGAGCCGGGAGATTGGAGCGGCGGCGCCCGGATTCTGGCGGAAGCGCTGCGGCAGCCCGAACGCTGCCGCGACTTTGGCGAAGCCGGGAACGCGCGCGTCCGGCAATTGTTCACGATCGAAAAAATGGTTGTGCAATACCGGGAGCTGTATTCTAAAGTTTGTCACGATGTTTAACGCTTTGCCACGTTGGATTTTCTTGTACGCGTTGCTTTTGCCGGTCGCGATTTTGCTGGGCTTCATGCTGGCGACGCCGACCGACCTGACCAGTCTCGGGCTGATGGGGATGTTCGTTCTGGCGCTCTGCGCCCCGCTCATCTTGAAGTACCATTATCCTCTGCTGATTTTTGCGTGGAACAGTTGGATTCTAGTCTTCATTTTTCCCGGGCAGCCAGCGCTCGGCGTCGTGATGAGCGTATTCAGCCTGATGATGTCCGTGCTGACTCGAACGATGAGCCGCCGGTCGAGTTTCATCCACCTGCGCTCGTTGGCGCTGCCGCTCATCCTTCTTGCCGTCGTGGTGGCGGTGACGGCGCGGTTCACTGGTGGAATTTCTGGACGCGCGTTGGGTGGAGAGATCTGGGGGGCGAAACGCTACCTGGGTGTGTTTGGAGCCATCATCGGCTACTTCGCGTTGACCGCCCAGCGCATACCGGCGGAGAAGGCCGGACTTTACTCTTCTCTCTTCGTAATCGGGGGCTTGACCGCCATGTGTTGCGACTTGGTGTTCATGGCCGGCCCCTCCTTTTATTTCTTGTTCAACGTGTTTCCTTCGATGGCCGCGCTGACGCAGGCGGCCACGCAGGATACCTTGCAGCGTTTTACTGGGTTATCCTTCGCCGGGTTGGCAGGCTATTCGTTCCTGTTTATGCGCTACGGCATCCATGGTACTTTCGATTTAACCAAGCCGTGGCGGTTGCTGTTTTTGTTTATATGCGCGGGGGTGAGTTTCATCGGCGGTTATCGCTCTTTGGTCATCATTCTAATTCTGGTGATGACTTTTCAGTTCTATTTTGAAGGGCTTTTTCGCAGTCGGTTGTTTCCCATATTTCTGCTGACCAGCTTGTTGGTAGGGGCGTTCTTGGTTGCATTTATTCAGGAGTTGCCGCTTTCCGTCCAACGCAGTCTCAGTTTCCTGCCGTTGGATGTGGATCCGATGGCGCTGACGGACGCTTTGAGCACGGCGGAATGGCGCCTTTCCATGTGGAAGGCGGTGCTGCCGGATGTGCCCAAGTACCTGCTTCTGGGCAAGGGGTTTGCCTACAGCGGGACGGATTTTACGCTGACCAGCGAGGCGATGAGGCGCGGGTTGTACACGGCGTATGAGGACACCATGATCGCTGGAAATTATCACCAAGGCGCGTTGACGTTGCTGATCCCCTTCGGGATCTTCGGGTTTCTGGCATTCCTTTGGTTCTGCGTCTCCGGCCTGCGCGTGCTGTATCTTAATTACCGCTATGGCGAGGCACACCTGAAATTGGTGAACACATTTCTGCTCCCGTATTTTTGCGCGCGGTTGCTGTTCTACCTTACCATCTACGGCCAGTTCGACCTGGACTTCGTGATCTTCACCGGCACCGTCGGCATGAGTGTGGCTCTCAACGGTGGCGTTCGTTCGTTCGCCGACAAGCACCGCGAACGCGAGGAGGCGCTGGCGCTGGAGGCCATGCCTGCCCCGGCCTGATCCGGCGCTCCCCGGTGCTCACTCGTTCCGGATTTTTCATGACGCTTTTTTCCAATCGCTGAGAAGATGCGCGTCGCCATCGACACCAACGGCTGTTACACGGTTCAGGCGGGTGTGGCGCGCTACATCCGTGGACTTCTCGGTGGGCTTCGCCAGCTTCGGGGGACCGATCTGGAATTTTTTGAATTTGCCTGGGAAGTCGAAAATTTTACCTATCGTCAGCCGCAACGCGCGCTCAAGACTTTTTACCGCGAACTCATCTGGTGCCGGCATGTTGCGCCGCGCTTGTTGACCCGCCACCACGCGGACTTGTTGCACTCGACCACCGGCTACTTAATCACTCCGCCGGATCAATTGCCCAACGTCATCACCGTTCATGACCTTGCCTTCTTGCGCTTTCCCAAGCGCTTTCGTCCGTGGCAGCGCTGGGCTGGACGGCGGAATCTTGAAAAAGTGGCGACTGCCAGGCGCGTGATTTGCATCAGTCAGTTTACTGCGGATGAAGCCATTCAACTGCTCGGGCTTTCGGCATCAAAGATCGAAATCGTTTACAACGGCTGTGATTTCCAATCGATCGAAGCATCACCCACGGAATCACGCCCAGAGTTTGCTGTCCCATCAGAGTTCTTCCTTTTCGTCGGTTCGTTGGAACCCGGGAAAAATCTTTCCTTGCTGCGCGAAATTTATGCCGGCGCGGAACGCACGGGGAAGCGCCTACCGCCGCTCATGATTGTCGGCGCTCGTTGGGAGGGCGTCGCGGGCGAAGGTCGTCCGCCCGCGGACTGGCATTATCTTGGACGACAGCCGGATGAAACGCTGATTTATCTTTATCGCCGCGCCCTGGCGTTGGTTTTCCCCAGCAAATACGAGGGCTTCGGCCTGCCCGTGGTCGAGGCGATGGCCTTGGGCTGTCCCGTTCTGTGTGGCTCGGTGGCGAGTCTGCCGGAAGTCGGCGGCGAGGCGGCGCTTTACGCGAAACTACAGACTGACGAATTTGGCCAGGCGATGCTGCGCCTCGCCGGTGATGAAACCTTGCGGTACGAGATGGCGGAGAAAGGCCGCGAGCACGTGAAGAAATTCAACTGGCATAAATGTGCCAGCGAGACGGCGGCGGTTTACCGCCAGGCCTTGTCCTGACACCTGCCCGGACTGTCCGTGATTCTCCAACGGGCCAGGTGATGCTGGAAGGAAACGGCGTCTTGACCGGGTTCATTCCTGCTCACGAGTGCGTTATCAAACCGCCGCATGGCCAGAAGATAAACCGGAGCGTTTGTGCGAGGAGCGCTCTGCCGCATCTTGCATCCCGCAAACGGGAGAATTCTGCTTCGTTTGTTTGGGTTGATAATGACGGCCAAACAGCGTTTCCAAGCCCTTCCTCCTTGCCCCGCTCCGGCTCATTTCTATACTCCGCCCATGCTCGATATAAAATTGGTTCGGGAACAACCCGATTTCGTGCGTCAACGGCTGGCGACACGTGGCGCCGGTGATGAAAAGCAAATCGACGAATTGCTCGCCCATGATGAGCGCCGTCGCAAATTGCTGGTCGAAACAGAAACGCTCAAGGCCGAGCGCAACAAAGTCTCGAAGGAAATTGGCGTGTTGATGGGACAGAAAAAAATCGAGGAAGCCGACGCCCGGAAAAAGCAAACGCGCGAGATTGGCGACAAGATTTCCACGCTGGACAAGGAAGTTGCCGAGGTTGAAAAAGTGCGCGACGAATTTCTGCTCCGCCTGCCGAACCTGCCGCACGCCAGCGTGGCTTTGGGTCGGAGCGCGGCGGATAATCCCGTCATCCGCATCGGCGGTGAGAAAAAGCAATTTGCCTTCGCGCCCAAGTCGCACATCGCGCTTTGTGAGAGCCTCAAGCTCGTCGATTTCGAGCGCGGCGCGAAACTTTCCGGCAGCGGTTTTCTGCTCTACACGAATTGGGGCGCGCGCCTCGAACGCGCGTTGATTCAATTCCTGCTCGACCTCCACATCACCGAGCACGGCTACACCGAAGTGTCGCCGCCGTTCATCATCGGCCGCGATTGCATGGTGGGCGTGGGGCAGTTCCCCAAGTTCGAGGATCAGGCTTACGCAGTGCGCGAAGGGAACGACAGCGACACGTTGGGCAAACTTTATTTGCTGCCCACGGCCGAAGCGCCGGTGGCGAACATCCATCGCGAAGAAATTTTGCCAGAGGCGCAATTGCCGGTTCGCTACGTCGCCTACAGCCCATGCTTCCGGGCCGAGGCGGGCGCGGCGGGCGTCGGCACACGCGGAATGATCCGCGTGCATCAATTCGACAAAGTGGAGTTGATCAAAATCGTGAAACCCGAACACGGCTACGACGAGTTGGAAAAGCTCGTCGCCAACGCGGAGAAGGTACTCCAGTTGCTCGGCCTGCACTACAAGGTCATCAATCTTTGCACTGGCGACATGGGCTTCGCGAGCGCGAAGACTTACGACATCGAAGTCTGGGCGCCGGGGCAGGGGCAGTATCTCGAAGTGTCGAGCTGCTCGAACTGCGAAGACTTCCAGGCGCGTCGTATGAATTTGAAATTTAAGAGCAAGGAGAGTGAAATTAAATTCCCGCACATCCTCAACGGCAGCGGCACCGCGTTGGCGCGTTTGTTTGTCGCGCTGATTGAGACGCATCAGCAGGCCGATGGCAGCGTCGCCATTCCGGCGGTGTTGCAGCCATACCTCAAAATTGAACGCATCACGGCTTAACCGGCCATCCCGCTCTTGCGACTACACTCGGCATGAGAATTCTATTGGCCAGCAGTGAGGTTCAGCCTTACTCGAAAAGCGGCGGCCTGGCGGACATGGTCGGCGGGCTGGCCAAGGCGCTGGCCAAAGCCGGCCACCAAGTCGGAGTGGTGACGCCGCTGTATCGCGGCATCCGCGAAAAATTTCCCGCGCTGCGGCTTTTGGACTGGCGGTTTGACATGCTGCTGGGCGCGGATCGTGTGCAAGGCGGGGTGAGCGTGCTTGAACCCGCTGACAACCTGACGATCTACTTCGTAGAGCAGCCGCAGTTTTTTGATCGACGCAATTTGTATCAAGAGAATGGCGTTGATTATGCCGACAATGCCGCGCGATTTATTTTCTTTTCCAAATGCGTCGCCAACTTGGCGCGGTATCTCCCGTGGCGTCCAGAGATCGTTCACGTGCATGACTGGCAGGTTGGCGTGGTGCCGATGCTGATGCTTGATCAGCATCGTCGCGATGGCTGGAGCACCGCGCCGCCCATGTGCCTGACGATTCACAACCTGGCCTACCAGGGAAATTTTCCGCGAGCCACCTACGCGCTGACAAATTTGCCGGACGATTATTTTCATCCGGGCGGCGCGGAATTTTACGGCGGCTTGAACTGTCTCAAAGCTGGCATCGTTTACGCCGATGCGCTCACGACCGTCAGTCCGCGCTACGCCCGCGAGATTACGACAGAACTATTCGGCTGCGGCCTGGACGGGATGTTGCGCGCGCGGCAGTCGGCGTTGACGGGCATTTTGAACGGCGTCGATGACGAGGAGTGGAGAACGACCGGGAACCCGTTCCTGCCCCACGCGTACTCCGTGCGGAATCTGCGCGGCAAGGCCGCCGACAAACTCGAATTGCAGAAGGAACTCGGCCTGCCGATGTCCGCCGACGTGCCGCTGTTCGGCACGGTCACGCGGCTGGTCGGGCAGAAAGGCGTGCATTTGCTCCTGGGTGCGCTCGAAGAAATGCTGGCGGCGGACATGCAATTTGTTTTGTTGGGCAGCGGTGATGCTCCTTTTGAAAACGCCTTCCAGGAACTGGCCCGCCGGCATCCTCGGAAAGTTGCCGTCAAGATTGGCTTCAACCTTGGCCTGTCTCATCGCATCGAGGCGGGTTGCGATTTTTATCTGATGCCGTCGGTGTTTGAGCCATGCGGACTCAATCAAATGTACAGTCTGCGATACGGCACCGTTCCGATTGTGCGCGTGACGGGTGGCCTGGACGATTCGGTGATCGATCCGGCCGAGGACGAGGCGCGCGCGGACGGCATCAAATTCGCCGAGCCAAGCGTGCGCGCTCTGGCCAAGGCTATTCGCAAGGCACTCGTGCTTTTTTCCGATCGTCCACTGCTCCAGCACTTCCGCCGCAATGGAATGCAGGAGGATTTCTCCGTGGAACGAATGGCGGACGAGTACGCCCGAGTTTATCGGCGGCTTCGCGCGCGATAAATCGGAACTCGATCTGCAAAATCCATCAGCTTCAGCCGAGCCAGTGCAGAATGCGTGGCGTGTAGAAGTTTTGTCCCCAGAAGTTGAACCACGCCGCCCAGAGATAAAGCAACGCGAGCGTCGCGAGAAGAATTCCGGCCCAGCGTCGAAAGTAAATGGCGACCACTACCGCTGTGATCAATTGACAGATTTTCCCGACGACGGCTCCGGCAATCGGCCCAATGGCGAAGGCCACGAGGCGGATGACCGGATGCGATTCCATCTCCACGCCGCTGCGCGACATGAAAGCAATCGTGCTGGCTCCGTCGGCGCACGCGGCGAGCAACAACAAACCCAGCCGGCCACGATGCGCTGAGAAAAATCCCGTCGCATTCCGCCGCCAGTGAGTCACGAGCGCGCCGACGGCTCGTTGATTTGCGCCTAGCAAAAAGTTCACTTCACCGTAACAGGCTTTAGCGATTCCCATAGTTCGACGTATCGCCGAACGAGCCAATCCGCGCCGGGGACAATTTCCATGGCAAGTCCCAATGGAGAATATGGAGAAAAGTAGATCGCCTCTACTAATTCAGATCGAACGAGTCGGCGCT
>JACPZS010000069.1 GCA_016195385.1 Verrucomicrobiota bacterium | reverse complement strand
TGACTTTGGCTTGGTGGAAAAGAGGCGTTAGAAATGTCGGCATCGTTCTGTTCCTTTCTGGGTATGAGTTTGTTTGAGCAAACCCACTCTGCCTCAGAACCCAGGAACAGAACGACCTCTTTCCATCTCAGCTTTTCGGGATGAATCGATGGAACACACAAAACTGCAGGACGCAGACAGTTTTATTTACTCGGCCGGAAGCGACACGCGGAGCGATAGCTCCTCATCGATGGAATGGGGATTTCGCAGGTCGAGCACCTTGAGACCCGGACGCAGTGAGTTGAGATCAACCGAAATTGGTTTGAATTGGAAGTCGCTCACGACGACTTCGTAGGTTTCGTCTGGGTTTCCGGGCGAAAGGCCATTGAAGAGCCACATGTTAATGTGAACTTTTTCGTTCCCCTTCGGCGGCACGCCTGACATCGCAGTCCAGCGCACAACTGGAGGTCGGTCGGTCACTTCATATAACCCGGTCAACTGAGTTCGGAAGTAGCGCGAATTGTAGGAGCCTGAGCGATCGGTTACGACCCAATTTGTCGGCATGGATGTCGTCGCCGTAAATGGTTTCAGGTCGAACCATTTGCCGCGCGCAGGTTCAATCTTCCATTGCAGCGAATAGGTTGATTCGTAGGTTCCCAGGTAGGACGGCTGCGCATCGTAGCTCGCGAATGACGCCGTCGCGGGCAGCCACGTCAACGAATACGCCGACGACTTTGACACGGTGGGCGCCTTGTATCGGAAGCGTTGACCGGACGCGAAGTAAGGCTGGACGACGAATTGCCACGGCGCATTGCGTCCCACCACGTCACCATTGCTAAACTCAAAATCCATTTCCCGGTGCGAAAAGGCCGGGTCGTCGTCGTAAGTGAAACATCCAACCACGATCGGCCCCGGCAGATCACGAACATCGGAATCAATAGAAAAACGGTACGTTCCGTAACCGAGTGAATCCTTGAGGATTATTTCCGGACAATACCAGACTCCGTTCGTGTTCGAGATCAGCAAGTGCAGCTTACCTTGATTGTCCACCCGGACATTACGACCGGAGAAATGATTTGGCCCCGGCCCCCAGATACACGCGCCGGTGTCCTTGATCCCCCAGGCGCGTCCTGCAAACGTGATTTCCTGGCCGCTGCCCAGTCGATCAGCAACGGCCTTGGCGACAGCGTGGTCTTCGATTTCCTGGGGAATGCTGCCCTGGCCGGTCAAAACCGGTACGGCATAGTCCCGCGGCACGACGTAGAGGAAGATTTGACCAGCGCACGCGTCCTGACCTCCGGTCACGTAGATGCTTTTGAAAGTGCCGTTGACATTGATTGGCAAATTCGGAGTGGTCGAAAGCGGTTTGGTCCACTTGGCGCCAAAGACATCGATAATCATCGCCACGCCGTATTTGGCAAAATTCACGCCCGAGATTTTTGCTTCGACCAATTCGGACGCGCCAATCGGCGGGACGTGAGTGAACTCGATTGACTGGGCAAATCCAAGCAGGGGCATGAAGTGCGCCGCGAGGATCATAATTTTCCATTTCATTTTCATCCTGCCACAGCGAAGTGTCACAAATTGGTCGGTGTCGTTTACCTAGCCTGCAAGGCGGATTGTTCGTCAAGTGAATATAAGACAACGACACGCCAAAGCTGTTATCGTGGCTAATCTGGTGCATGCTCAGTGAATCACGCAACGCGATTTTCAAAGCCAGCCAGCCGAGTCCCGGCAAGAAGTGATTCAGAGCGTCGCCTGTTTGGTTGGTGAAACAGCCGCGCGAGTCGGCTTGCTGCTCGCCCCGGAGTATCGAGGCTGCGAATGATCGAGCGGTCAATGCCGTTCGATCAATTTCCGAAACTCGTCGAACAGTGGCGATGAATCATGCGGCCCGGGAGAAGCCTCGGGATGATATTGCACGCAGTAGATGGGCTTGGTTTTGTGGCGCAAGCCTTCGACCGTCTGGTCATTGAGATTGAGCCGATTGACGCTGACATCGCCGGGCAGCGAAGACGCGTCCACCGCAAAGCCGTGGTTCTGCGAGGTGATTTCGACTTTGCCGGTTTCGAGATCCTTGACGGGCTGATTGGCACCGCGATGTCCAAACTTGAGCTTGAAAGTCCTTCCGCCGAATGCCTGCCCGAGAATTTGGTGGCCGAGACAAATGCCAAAAATCGGCATCCCTGTTTTGACGAGATCGCTCACGGCTTGCACCGCGTAGCCGAGCGCCGCTGGATCACCCGGCCCGTTGGAGAGAAAAATTCCCGCCGGCTTGTACTTCAACGCGTCCGCCGCCGGCGTGTTCGCCGGCACGACCTGCACTTGGAATCCCCGCTGCCGCAGGCGGCGCAGGATGTTGTATTTCATCCCGAAGTCGTACGCGACGATCGGAATGTCTGCCGGCGGCAATGGATCGCGAACTTGGCGCGCATCGGCCACGACATTGCCACGAACCAAATTGAAACTGGCGCTCTGCTCATCGCGCTCGTCCCACAGGAAAGGTTTTTTGTGCGTGACCTCTTTGACGTAATCGACTCCGGCCAAACCTGGCCAAGCCTTGGCTCGTTCGAGAGCCTCCGCGTCCGAGAGATTTTCAGTCGAGATGACGCCGTTCAGCGCGCCACGCACGCGGAGCTTTTTCGTGAGCGAGCGCGTGTCGATGCCTTGAATGCCGGGGATGCCGTTTTGTTCGAGATATTCAGCGAGGCTTTGTTCCGCGCGCCAGTTGCTGACGACTGGCGACAATTCCCGGACAACAAAACCCGCGACGTGAGGCTGCCATGATTCCACGTCCTGCCGGTTGATGCCATAATTGCCGATGAGCGGATAGGTCATCGTCACGATTTGGCCTTTGTAGGAAGGATCGGTGAGAATCTCCTGATACCCGGTCATCGAGGTGTTAAAGCACACTTCGCCACACGCCGTCGCGCGCGCGCCAAAAGCCTGGCCGTGATAGATCGTCCCGTCTTCCAAAGCTAAAATCGCTTTCATGAAAGTAAAAACTCGCGTGATGCTAGGACGGAGCGAAACACGGTCAAGGATGATCACAAAAAAAGCGCGGCTGAAACCAGCCGCGCCTTCAATCCGCATTGGAGATTTATTTACTTCTTGTCCAAATGCTTTTTCAAATTGCCGATTACGGCCGTCGGACCGCCGCCGCCGTAGCCGACTTCTTCGCCGAGCTTTTTACCATCGGCATTCAGAACCACCAACGTGGGAAACCCGTTGACTTTGTATTTGGCCTGCAAGGCGTCGTTGGCTTTTTGCTGATCGGCTGGCAGTTTTTTCTTGTGCGGAAAATCAACTTCCACGAGCACTAGGTTCTTCTTCGCGAATTCAGCGAACTCATCCTTCGAGAAAACTTCCTTGTGAAGTTTGATGCAGAACCCGCACCAGTCGGACCCGGTGAAGTCCAGGAGCACGGCTTTGTTTTCTGCTTTTGCCGTCGCCAAAGCTTTGGGCAAATCAGTCTGCCAGGTCAACTCACCCGCATTTGTCCTGAGCAGAGCAAGACACGCGATTGCACCAAGAAGAAATTTTTCCATAAGATTTTTTGTTGTTTTCAGTATGGTTTCCCGACCGCGATTGGACGTTACCACTGCGTCTCTATTCACGCCAAACAATTTTTCCACCGACGATGGTCGCCACCGCCTTGCCTCGAAGCGGCCAATCGTAGAACGGACTGTTGAACGATTTGCTCGCCGTTTGTTCCCGGTGAAGCACCCACTCCCGATCCGGATCGAACACCGTGACGTCCGCATCAGCGCCAATGGCCAGCGTGCCTTTGGACAGGTTGATCAGCCGCGCCGGCAACGTGGTAAATTTCCCGATCAAGTCCGCCAAGCCGAGCCGCCGGGTGTGATACAACTGCATCAATGAGAGCGCGAGTTCAGTTTCCAAACCCGTGATGCCAAAAGGCGCGTAATCAAACTCGACCTCCTTCTCGAAGCCACAGTGCGGCGCGTGGTCGCTCCCCAAAATCTCGATCGTACCGTCGATGACGCCTTCCAGGATGGCCTCGCGATCCGCCGCCGAGCGCAGCGGGGGATTCATTTTGAAACGCGTGTCGTAACTTGGCCAGGCGGGCAACACATCTTCGGCTGCCCGCGTTGGATAAATCGACCTGCCATCGACGGTCCAGAATTTCTCGCTGCCTGCGATGGCCATGTCCGTCAACGTGAAATGATGCGGACAGGCTTCGCCGGAAATCGGCACTCCGCGAGCTTTCGCCTCGCGCAGCAGACGCACGCTGCCAGCGGCACTGAGATGCTGGCAATGCACTTTGGCGCCGGTTAATTCCGCCAACAGCACGTTGCGCGCGACGATCATTTCCTCGCCGATGGATGGCCATCCGCGCAGACCAAGCACCGTGCTCCAGTAGCCTTCGTGCATCACGCCGTCCGTCACGAGGGAATAATCCTGGCAATGATCCATCACCGGCAGGTCGAACATCTTCGCGTACTCGAGCGCGCGCCGCATCAATTCGTGGCTTTGCACGCAATGCCCGTCGTCGGTGATGGCCACCACGCCGGCTTGCTTCAACGAACCAATGGGCGCGAGTTCTTCGCCGGCTAGATTTTTGGTGATCGCGCCGGTCACGAAAACATTTACCACGCCTTCGCGTCCGGCGCGTTCGCGAATCAGCGCGACGGTCGAAGAATTATCAATGGGCGGGCTGGTGTTGGGCATGCAGACTACCGACGTGAAACCGCCGCGCGCCGCCGCCGCGGTGCCGGTGGCAATCGTCTCCTTGGCGCGCTGGCCCGGCTCGCGCAGATGGACATGAATGTCGATCAAACCGGGACAAACCACCAAACCGGTGGCGTCCATATTTTCAGCGAGCGGGGTTGCCTGTTTCGCCGCGTCGCGACCGACGGCCGCGATTTTGCCATCGACAATCAACACGTCGACGGGTTCATCGCGTTGGATGGCCGGGTCGATGACGCGACCGCCCGTGATCAGGAGCGAATTCATTTTCGCGGACGATACACGGAGGCGAATTGACAAGGCAAGCGTGCGCGCTACGATGCGGCGCGTTGCGGGCGTAGCTCAATGGTAGAGTTCCAGTCTTCCAAACTGGCCACGCGGGTTCGATTCCCGTCGCCCGCTCCATATTTATCAATGGAATTACGAGGAAGTGCTTGTTCTACTGACAGTTTACTGACAAAATCCGACCTGTATGAAAAAGCCTGGGTTTCCAATGCTGTTCAAGCGCGGCCACACCGTCGTTAAAGTCTACAAGACTCCATCGAATGGTTGCAACCAGTACACCGTTGTTCATTACCTGGGCGAAAAGCGGCATCGAAAGACGTTCGCCAATTTGGGACTGGCCACCACAGAAGCGGAAACCATCGCGACGAAGCTCTCGCAAGGTGAATTGAATGTGCTCAGTCTCCGCAACGAGGATCGACTTGCCTACGTCCGCGCGGTTGAGGCGCTCAAGCCAACTGGCGTGCCGTTGGAAATGGCCGCGCTCCAGTTTGCCGAAGCGGTCAAGATTCTGGACGGCACTTCGTTGCTGGAGGCCGCCCGGCATTTCGCAAAGCAGCAGCCGAATAAGCTCCCGCGCAAGATGGTGGCCGAAGTCGTCCGTGAACTTCTGCAAGCGAAAGCGGCGGATGGCTTGAGCCATGTTTATCTGAAAGACCTGCGCAGCCGCCTCGGCCGATTCCAAGAGGCGTTCACGATGCCGATTGGCATGATTACGCGCGGGGAGATCGAAGGTTTCTTGCGTAACCTCAAATCCGAAGGCAAGTCAAAGCCTCCCAAAGGCAAAGCGCTCTCCGGCAAGTCGCGCAATAATTACCGTGGCGCGATCGGAACGCTGATCTATTTCGCGGAGTCGCGCGGCTATCTGGTCAAGGGAGCGGTGGACATCGAAGGCCTGGCCGTGGCCAAGGAAAACCGGGGTGACATCGAAATTTTTCGGCCCGAGGAACTGGCGCGCGTACTGGCGACGACGGCTCCGGGACTCATTCCGTTCCTGACCATTGGCGCGTTCGCCGGACTGCGCCACGCGGAAATTCAGCGGCTGGACTGGTCGGAAGTGCAGGTTGATGACGGCTTCATCGAAGTGAAGGCGAGCAAAGCAAAAACGGCGAGTCGCCGGCTGGTACCGATTCATGACAACTTGCGGAGTTGGTTGCTGCCGCATCAGAAGCCGCACGGGCCGGTTTGTCCTTACACGAGCATGTCGAAACAACTGCTCCGGCTCGCGGCAAGCGTGGATGAAGTCTGGCAGGGCGAAGCGGCACCGGGGAAATTCGAGTGGAAGCACAATGCGCTGCGCCATTCGTTCATCAGCTATCGCGTCGCGGAGACGCAGAACGTGGCGCAGGTCGCGCTGGAGGCAGGCAACTCGCCGCGGGTCGTATTCTCTAACTACCGCGAGCTGGTGCGCCCGGCGGACGCCAAGAACTGGTTCTCAATTGAACCAACCGTTGATGGAAAAGTGCTGATGCTTCCGCAAGCGGAAGCAAAGGTGGGAGCCGCATGAACTGACCCCGCAGCGGCGAGTGACAGGATTCAAGCCGATCATCTTTTTCAGTGTGGCGCAGTTCATGAAAGCGGGGTTGAACCGGCTTGAGTTTGTGATTCTTTTGCTACGCGACGACGCGTGTTTGCATGACCCCGGTGCTGCTTGCCTGTCTGCTTCCTGCGAAGGCTTGCGTCGGCAACGATTTGAAATACTATCGCGCGCAAGTTCAGCAATTAATGGAGAAAAAGCAACGTCTCATGATCTGGATCGCCCCATCCGAAAAGGACACCGATGACAGCGCGAGGATCTTCTCCCTCTCCGCTTCGGAAGGGGAGAGGGCCGGGGTGAGGTGTTCGCCATCAGATGCCGCTGACCAATTCCGCGCCAACTCCGGCCTCAAGTCCCAGGAATTCTCTGATGGCCGTCTGCCAGGATCCGTCCTCGGCCTCATCTTCCTGCGCTTCCCCGAAGTCCGCTTCGCCGCCCGGCGCGACGAATTTAGAACCGAGTGCGAAGTGGCGGGTCAAATCAATCACCGTTGAGCACATGATTTCCGCCCTTGAAACCAACGCCGGCAAAGGCAACACCCCGATCTACCAGTTGAAGGTCGTCCTGCTCGGCGGCGAGCCGCCCGTATGGCGGCGGCTGCAAGTGCCCGGCGACGCCCACCTCGACTGGCTGCACGCCGTCCTTCAAGTCGCGATTGGCTGGACCAACAGCCATCTGCACGCGTTCATGGTGGGCGCGGACCGCTACTCCGACACGCGCCATCACTTTGCCGAGTATGAGGGCGACCCGGAAATCCTCGAAGCGCGCAAGTTCACCCTCCGGCAAATCGCCCCGCGCGAGCAGGACGCCTTCTGCTACGAATACGACTTCGGCGATTCCTGGGAGCACGAGATCACGGTGGAAAAGATCCTGCCGCCCGACGCGGCAGTCCCCACAGTCGCACTCTGCCTCGACGGTGCCCGCGCCTGTCCGCCCGAGGATTGCGGCGGCATTGGGGGTTACGACAACCTGCTCAAGATTCTCAAGAACCCGAAGCACCCGGAGCACAAGACCATGAAGGAATGGCTGGGCCGCCCGTTCGACGCCGCAGCCTTCGACGTGGGGAAAACCAACCTCTGGCTGCGAAAACTGAAATGGCCGCGAGTGACCGAGGCTCAACTGCGCAAGGTGCTCATGGGCCGGGACGACTACCGCGAGTGACCGGCCAAACGCACAACCTGCCCCATTGATTTCATGCACTGGATCGCCCCATCCGAAAAAGACGCCGACAACGCCGCGCTCGAAAAACGCCTCTGGGACGCCGCCGACCAGTTCCGCGCCAACTCCGGCCTCAAGTCCCAGGAATACTCCGCGCCCGTCCTCGGCCTCATCTTCCTGCGCTTCGCCGAAGTCCGATTTGCGGCGCAACGAGCGAAGCTCGAAAAATCCGCCACATCGTCGCGCCGTGGCAGCCGCGTGGACGAACCCGCCGCCTACCACGCCGAGGGCATCCTCTACCTGCCCGCCGAGGCCCGGTTCGATTACCTGCTCAATCGCCCCGAAGCCGAGAACATCGGCGCGAAGGTCAATGCCGCCATGCGCGACATCGAGAAGCACAACCCGCAACTCGCCGGCGTCCTGCCCAAGACCTACAACCTCTTCACCAGCACCCTGCTCAAGGAACTGCTCAAGAAAGTCTCCGAGATACCCGCCTCGCTGGACTATGACGCCTTCGGGCGCATCTACGAATACTTCCTCGGCGAGTTCGCCATGAGCGAAGGCCAGGGCGGCGGCGAACCGAGCGGAGCGAGTTCGACAACCGGGACGGTTGCCCGAAGGGTGAGCGCGTCGGACAGCGCGAATCAATTTTACACCCCCAGCAGCATCGTCCGCCTCCTCACCGAAGTCATTGAGCCCTATCACGGGCGCATCCTCGACCCCGCGTGCGGTTCGGGCGGCATGTTCGTGTCCTCCGCGCGCTTCGTCTCCGAGCATAAGAAGAATCCCGCCGCCGAACTCTCCATCCACGGCGTCGAGAAGACCGACGAAACCGGCCGCCTCTGCCGCCTGAACCTCGCCGTCCATGGCCTCGAAGGCGAAATCAAACACGGCGGCAACATCAACAGTTACTGCGACGACCCGCACGACGCCACCGGCCGCTTCGACTTCGTCCTCGCCAACCCGCCCTTCAACGTCAATGCCGTGGACACTGCAATGCGCGTGAGCGCACGTCGTCACCCCGAAGGCACACCGCAGGACTTGCCTGCAAGGCAAGACCACGAGCGGTTGAAAGACATGGTCGGCCCAGGTCGCCGCTTCCCCTTCGGCCTGCCGCGCACCGACAACGCCACTGCAACGCGCGCGAGCGCGAAAACCAAATCTGCGAAGCCTGACCGCAGGAGTGTCGGTGAAACCGAACTCCATTATGCCAGTACAGGTTGATGGAACCCACCGGCATTTAATGGTTACAGATTATTCCGGCCAGAGTTTGCCGGATTCGTCAACGGCCTGCCGCTGGTGGCCATCGAGTTGAAGAAGCCCGGCGTGACCGAGTGCGCGGCGTTCGACGAGAATCTGACGCACTAGAAGCAGCAAATTCCCGCGTTGGTCTATTTCAACGCGCGGGCAGAATTGTCGGAACTACTTCGCCTTGTCGTTCGGCGTAGCGGGCGGAAGTTTACAGGATTGCCATGCGAGAAAACGCCATTGGCCCTTTTCTTTGCGCCAGACCGCCAGGAAGCTGAAGATGCTGTCGGACTCACCCGTAGGGCTGGTGGCTCTCATGTGAGCACGCCCGCTCTCCAGTGCTATTCCGGGAGCCGGGAAGGTGAAGTTGCGCTCCTCAAAATGAATCACGTGGTATTTGGTGCGACCGCTGACGATGCTTTGAATGTACGAGGTCTTCGTGTCAACCACCCCCGAGGAATGCGCGTAGCGAAGTTCATCGGAGAAAATTGCGTCGAGCTTTTTTCCATCCGCAGCCAAAGTAGCCGCGACACGTTGGTCATCCGCGGCGCGGACGGCGGCGAGACGAGAATCATCCGCAGCGTGGAGCGTGACCGTAGCGAACAGAACGAAAATAGGAAGCAGGGTCGGTTTCATGGTCAGCGAGGTTATTGAAATCTCTAAACGGTGCAACTCATTCCGGGTGCGATTAAAAGTGCCGGTCAGTTTTGGGCGGCAGACCAGTAGCGGTCCCAGAGATGGTTCGCGCGGGCCACGCGCAGTTGGAGCATCGCCTGCGCACTCTGCTCCCGCCACCAGCAGCCCGAAAGCTTGAGCGGCGCTTGCACCACGTGCTGGTCTGCGCCGAGGGGATTGAATCCCGTAAACAGCGCGCTCCACCTCGCCAAAAAGTTGAAGAACTGATTGGGAGCTACAACAGCGGCAGCCGAAACATCGAGGAACTGTTTAAAGCATTGGTGAAGTTGAGCCGCAACCTGAGCGAAGAACAGCGACGCCACGTCCGCGAGAACATGACCGAGGAAGAACTGGTCATCTTCGACATCCTCACCCGTCCCGCCCCCGAACTCAGCGACGACGAGCGTGCCGAAGTGAAGAAGGTCGCCCGCATACGGCTCGACCGACTCAAGCAACTGCTGGTCATCAACTGGCGACAGATGTCATCCGCGCGCTCCCAACTCAAGCTCGCCATCGAGGACACGCTCGACACCGGCCGGCCCCGCGCCTACGACAAGCCCCTCTACGGACAAAAGTGCTCCGCCCTCTTCGAGCACGTTTACGAAAGCTACCCGGAGCGCGACGCGGGCGTGTATTCCGCGGCGGGGTAACGACATCGCCGCCCTTGACGTAGAAACACGTTCATCTCAACGTGATGAGGATTCGCGAATAGAATGCCAATCACACTGCCAATCAAAGGCGTTTCCTACGATTTCATCGGGTGGAAAGATGACCATAAAAGTTTCTATGCATTAGATGAAACGAGGAGGAAAACTGTGGTCGAGCCCCAACTTCCTTTTCTGAAGAATGCCCGCTGGCGCGACAATTTTCATTTTCCAAAAACCCCGCCGACCAAAATCGAGAAGGCACGCCTGATTCCGCCTCCATGCCGACCAACGAAGGAGAGCGCTGATCTTTCTCGGGCCGGTGAAGATTTCACAGAACTTTTGGTCGGATCATGGGAGCGCCTCTACGGCGAAGTGCTTTATCCCGTGCCGGAAGACGACGTGCAATTGAGCAGACGCCTGGATGCATTCCTAGCAGTACAGAGAGAAGCGCTGGAGGAAGAGCTTTCCCGACTTGAGGAGCGAACGGACAGCGAGGAAGACAAGCAATCGCAGAAGCGCCTGATCCTTCAGGCTTACCACGGCGGCGGCCCTCACGCTCTTCATCTTGTGGGCTCACTTAATGTCGACCTAGAACTTGTTAAGTCCAAGAACGTGGCAAGTATCCGTGATAAACTGCTTCACGAAAAATGGGCCAAACGGGAAGGCTTTGATTTGGTATTGATGCAGTCGGAGAAATCTCGGTTCTTGGAATTAGCGAAGGCAAGCATGGTCCGCGGCGACGTCAATTCCAAGCTTTGCAGACAAGATTGGATTTCCGCCTTGAGTTTCGCCTCGCCTGATCAAATGGCTTTGCTGGCCAGCGTTAAATGGGTTTTGGAATTCGCGGGTGAACAACGCTTCTACTTGGCGGGTGTTGAGTTGAGGCAAGAGCTCACACCAAAGGAAGTCGAAGGATTCGCCGTGCTGCTTAGTGAACAGAATGGGAATGCAGCATTGACGAGGAAGAGTGAAGCGATGGCGGCAACGGACGACCGCGAGCGGCCGATTATTTGCAACCTGCTCCGCAAATCGGGAAGTGTATGGAAAGTCGTATTTGAAGGCGGCGCGGAGTTTCACATTCAGGACACGCTGGGGGCTAACAGCTTGCTGAAATACTCTCGGAAGATTTGAACACTGGCGAAACGGACGGGTCAGAGAACCATGCGTGGAAAACCTCAAGCCCAGCCGGAGTTTCTGACGACCATCAACCTGAACCAGCGTGTCCCCGCCGACCATC
>JACPZS010000108.1 GCA_016195385.1 Verrucomicrobiota bacterium | reverse complement strand
GGTCTTGTACTCGAGCCGGCGAAACGCGCGCGAGTGGATGACGCGATCGCGATCGCGCTGATAATGCGTTCGCCACTCCGGCGGCTCCTCGCGATGCACCCGCCCGCGCGTGTCAGCACTGAACTGCGCGTAGGGTGCGAGCATCAAGCGTTCGCGCTGCTCCAATTGGATCCGGGTGACTGGCATCCTGGTAAGCGTGCCGTTGTTTCACCAGCGCGGCTTAATTCGCCAACAGCTCCTGCACCGATACGCCGCGCAATTCGAACAACCGCCGGATGGCGTCCTCGATCAAATTGTTCGGGCACGACGCGCCGGCCGTGATGCCAACGGTGATTTTCCCTTGCGGCAGCCAGTTTTCTGTTTCGACTTCGTTGTGCAGGTGCTGGTTGTAGTGAACGATCACTTTGTCGGAAGCCATCTTCGCCGCGTTCTTGATGAAATAGGTCGGCAGCTTGGCTTCGCCCATCTCCGCCAGGTGCGACGTGTTCGAGGAATTGTAGCCGCCGATGACGAGCAGCAAATCCATTGGTTCGCGCAAAAGTTTTTCCAAGGCGTCCTGCCGATCCTGCGTAGCGCCGCAGATCGTGTCGAAGAAACGGAAATGTCGGTCGATAGTTGCTTCGCCGTACTTCTTGATCATAGCCGCCCGAATGCGCCGCTGCACTTCCTCGGTTTCTCCGCGCAGCATCGTCGTTTGGTTCGCCACGCCCACGGCTTGCAGATGGACGTCGGGATCAAATCCCGCCGAGTAAGCGTCTTTGAATTTTTCCAAAAACTCCGTTTTGTTGCCGCCGTTGACGATGTAGTCGCAGACGTAATCCGTCTCCGCCAGCGTGAACACGACCAGGTAATGTCCCCCGCCACTCGCGGTTGCCTGTGAACTCGTCGCCTTGGTTTCTTCGTGCCACGCCTTCCCGTGGATGATGCTCGTGACAGTTTCGCGGGCGTACTGCCGCACGCGCTTCCACACGCTCATCACGTCGCCGCAGGTGGTGTCCACCAGCACGCAGCCTTTGGCTTCGAGCTTGGCGCGTGTGGTCACTTCCGTGCCGAACGCCGGGATGATCACCACGTCTTCCTTCCGCAAACGGGCCATCTCCTGTTCGGTCGGTTTATTGGAAATGGTCTGGATGCCTAGATTACGAATCTGGTCGTTGACTTCCGGGTTGTGAATGATCTCGCCGAGCAGATAAATGGGCTTCTCTGGCGGATAAGATTTTCGTGCCGCGTAGGCGAGGTCAATGGCGCGTTCGACGCCGTAGCAAAAGCCAAATTCCTTCGCCAGCTTTACCGTGAGCAAACCGTCGGCGGAAAGGATGTAGCCGTTGGCGCGGATGCGTTCGACCAGTTCGCTCCGGTAATGCGAGATGACTTGGGCCTGCACGGCCTGCATGATTTCCGGCCGGCGAAGATTTATTTTTTGTGCCACGGGCGCTGCCGATGTTGACATAGGCTTACAGTCTAACGCGGAACACTTGACCGTCGAGCAGAAAGCCGGTGCGCTGCGTGCGTCGGGTTCACGCCTTGTCAGAAGTCCAGAATGCATTCGCGCCAATTTGCTGGCGATGCGTGTAGCCGTGGCGGCGCAGGTAATCCGCCTTGACTGCATCTTTCGGCGGGTAATCTTCGGTCACGATCACCCGTGGCCGCCACACCGTAAGATCCAGGCCGAGCAGGACTTCGTAATCCATGCCTTCGGTGTCGATCGAAAGAATGGCGAAGTCCGTCGGGATCTTTTGGCCGGACAACACGGCATCCAATCGCTCCACTGTGACGAGCACGTTTTGATCGGTGCGCGCCTTCTGAAAATGCGGATGGTCGTCCGTGCATAGCGTCGCCAGAGTTCCCTCGTCACCGTCGGTGCCGATCCAGAGCGGCAATTTTCCGGGCGCGTCGGCGCAAGCCAGATTCAGCATCGTCACATTCGGCTTGCCCGCGTGGAGCTTCTGCAATTTCGCAAACGGGCCAGGATGCGGTTCGATGAGAAGCGCGCGCCAGCCGCGGGCGACGAAAGGAAATGAGTTGGAGCCGTAGAATCCATCGTTCGCGCCCACGTCCACAAAAACGCGCGGGCCGCCGCTGGCGGCGAGTTTTTGCATCAACGCGAACTCGCCGTGCTGGGTCGTATCGCGGCGCAGCCAGTATTTTAGAAAACTTCGCAGGTTCATTGCGCAAATGCGAAAGCGCACCGCCGGCGGCAAAATTCAGTGAAGCAGGAAAAGCCCATGCGCGCTCGCTGCGGCTATAATTGGCGGCCGATAAATTCCGCCATCGCTGCCGCTTGCTTCGGCCAAGCGTAGTGAGTGGCCACTCGCTCGCGCAAGGCCATTCCCCGGCGGCGCAATTCCGCGCGCGACTGCGCGGCGCAGGCGCTCAATTGCGCACTCAGCTCGGCGGAAAATTTTGCCGTGTCAAAATAATATGCCTCCTGGCCAAGCACGGTGTCCACGCCGCCCAGCCGCGTTGTCAGAATGGCGCGGCCACAACGCGCGTACTCAAAAATTTTGGATGGAAAATTGTTTTCGTTGCCCGACTCGGCCGGGCGCGGGTTGATCAAGACGTCCCAGGATTGAGCCAGGCGCAGACAATCTTCCGGCGTGGGCAACAAGCCATGAAATTTCAACCGCGCATCGCGCGCGGCGAGTTGTTTCAACGCTTCCGTAAGTTTTCCGTGACCACAGATGTGAAGCTCGTTTGGCAACGGGTTGGCGAGAAAAGTTTCCGCCAATGGCAGGACGCCGGAGTGTGACGCGAGCGCGCCGAAATACCCGAAGCGAATCGGCGACGTGTCGGCGGCAAATTCGTCTCCGCATGGAGCGAGTTCCGCGCGGTAGCCGCCGGGCATCCAGAGGAACGGAATGCCGCGCGGCGCGAAGAATTTTTCCGCCGCCTGGCTCAAGCCCACGCACGCGTCGAACTCGCCGATCATTTCCGCGTCCGGAATCACGAGCGGCTTGAAGCCGTGCCGGAGGCGTTTCCACCGCGGCAACGTGCGCCCGAGATGCGCGCTGTCGAGCAACAGCAAGATGAGCTTGGGCGGAGCCGGCTGCCGACGTAGCCAGCGCAGGAAATTGTTGTAGATGGGCGACAGGTTATAGACGAGCACCGCGTTGGGCCGCCAGCCGGTCGTGAGCCAGCGACGAAACTGACGTTTGAGTTGCAGGAGCGAGCGGAAGCGGTGCCATAGCTCGGGCGCGCGATCGAGCAGGACGAGATCGTGCGCGACCCCGGAAGCTGGATTGGTGGGCAGCGGGCAGAACGGCGGCGAAACTGGCAACACGCCGACAGATTTAATCTCCAAGTGCGCGCGCAGCGCCGCGAGCATCTGGGTTTCAAAAGCGTGGCCCGCTGGATTGACTCCGGGAAACTGCGCCTGCATTCCGGGAGGAAAAGCGAATCCAAGATAAAGCAGCCGCTTCATGGTGCGCGTTCTCTCATGATTTCGTCGTGAGTATAGTTGCTGATTGGAGCAGCCGATAACATTTTTGTTTGGATTGACTTTTTAGCGTGTCAAAATTATTGGATATTCAAATGAACGAGATTTTCCATCAAATACTTGTAGGACTAGGCTCGGTAATTTTAGCGCCAACAGATGCGTTTCCTAGACCAGAAATTCGCATCACCTTGCCTCCTGAAAACTCGGCCCAGGCGATTGGTTTTGACTTTTCCCATGTTTGTGGCGACCTGAAACGCTCAATCAGTAAGATTGAGCACAAGGATCAACTCGAACTGGCGCTAAAGTGTGAATCCGACCCCTCCTGAACGCCCAAATCCTTCGCGCGGGTAACAACGTTCGGGGATCAGCTATACTCAAGTAAATATCCTGTTTCCTTCAGAACAGGTAGAACTTCCTTCCGCTGACAAGTTCAAGGCATTCCCGCCCGAGGCACAAAAGGCGATTTTAACTGCATTTGAACGGGAACAAGTTGAGAGACATGCTT
>JACPZS010000107.1 GCA_016195385.1 Verrucomicrobiota bacterium | reverse complement strand
GCGTGCCGTGGGCGGATTCCCATTGTTCGAGTTGGGCTTGATCACCGGAATTCAACACGACCGGAAAACTCGCTTGCGACATGAATGGAATCATGGTGTTGAAAAAATTAATGTAAATCTATTTAAGAGACACTAGACTAGCCTGGCAAATCGCCGCGTTGTTTTGTGTCACCGAGGCCCAACTAAAATCTTCCAGCCATCGCTGGACCGGAAGCTTCATCGCCGGGGTTTGTGTTCCTCTTTGAGTTGTTGAAGTTCCGACACGCCGGCGCTCTTCAGGTAACCCCGGCCCGTGCGACCGAATACCGGTTCGGCCGAAAAGCGGTCCACCATGCCCATTGATTCCTCCAACGCCAGTTTGACCACGTCAACTTTGGTCGCGTCCCGTTGCGCTCCAAGCGTTCTCGGTTTCGTTTGCTTCTTTTTCATGGCGCTAACTTAACACGCCTCGAAGAGGTGCGGCAAAAGGAAAAGGCCGTTACGGTGCTTTTTGCATCCGCTCCTGCTCCCATTTCTCAAATCCTTCCGCTTCTCCACGATGAAACTCTGAATGGCCGTCGGCGAAGCCGTAGGCCTTATAGCGGCTGCCGTCCGGTCCCCGCACAATTTCTTTCTGGCGAATGATAATGGTTTTATTTGGCTCGGCGATATCCTTTATAGATCCAGTAAATACGATTTCAAACTGATCGGTTGTCAGGCCAGAATCTTCGCCCGGATCTTTTCCTTTCAAGTGAGCTTTCGCTTTGTCGAAGCTGTCTGGGAATCGACCGTCGTTTTCATTCGCAAAAAGATGAAACGCCAACATCCATTGCTTCGTATAAATCATCAGTGGTACGCCTTGTTGTTCCCAAGCTTCTTCCTGAACGGTCTTGGGTTTCACCTCATTCGCCGGTAGTTCAGCGCGCGTTTGTGCATTCTGTTGAGCGAGGCGTGCCGCTTCTTGCAATTGCCGATTGAGCGAGGCGGCTTCACCGCGCAGGCGCAGCAGTTCCACGTGCTCGGCGCGCAGGCGGGCCAGTTCGTCAACGTCGGGGGTGTTCGTTGATTGGTTCGCTGCCGTTGCGGTTTGAGTGATCGCCAACTGCGCGCGCAGGCTGTCGTTGTCCGCGCGGAGTTGTTTCGTCATTTGCTGTTGGAGCACCACGGGCGTGGCGATTCCGGCGACGGCGAGCGCCGCCAGGCCGAGTTTAATTTTTGCTGAGGTCATGATTTTTAGAGTTTGAAGAATCGAAATGGAACTAACCGCCGCTGTCCCCGCCAAGGCCGCGCCGATGACACTCGCCGCCAACCCCGCCGGCGCAACAACGATAGCTGGCCCGGCGAGCGCCAACGCCAGCGCGGCAGCCGTCGAAGTCACGCCGCGTTTGGCCAACACTTCGCGAAGTTTTTCCAGCGCGCGATCTACGCGCATTCGCGCGGCGTCTTCGCCCACGCCCAGCGCGGTGCCGACGCGCAGAAGCGGTTGTTGATCGAAGTAACGTAGCACGAGCACATCGCGGTCGCGGTCGGGCAGCTCCTGCATCACGTCTTCGAGCACGGGCGCAACGCGCGACCAATCGGCTTCGGCTTGGAGAGATTGAAGTTGCATGGCGGTTTCTTCGCGTTGACGGCGTCGGCTTTCGGTGCGAATCGCGGTTGAAGTCACGAAGCACGTGTGTCGGTAAAGCCAGCCGGCCAGCGGAATCTTGCCCCCCAGAAGTTCCCCAGCTTCGTGCCGTCGGTCGCGAATCTTGCGGGCCAAGTCAGTGAAAACGGTTTGCGCGACATCCTCGGCGAGCGCGGTGTCGCCGCCGCAACGGCGCAACGCGGCGGAATAGACAAGATTCAAGTGCCGCCGTACCAACTCCGCGAAGGCGGCTTCCGAACCGTGTTCGGCGTAGTCGCGCAGCAACGTGTGACTCTCGGCAGTCGTGTTCATCGTCACTGATTAGAAGCCGCCGAAACCCGAAAGCGAACAAAATTTTTCCAAGAACAAAAAGTCGCTATTGCGTGAAGTTTGCAATGGAGCCGCGACTGTCCCGGCATCAAAACACGAAAACAAACTCGTTCGCGTTGAAGAGTGCGCGGCAAAACATGGGCAAACCCTCTTGCGCGATGAGTTTTGTCGCTGCCTCCGTCTCGGCTGTTGTCGCCGCGCGGCCGAAGGTCAAACGGAAAGCTAGACGAACTTGCGTGGATCGACTTGTTCCGGCTTCGCGCTCCAATCGCTCGGCGAGGAAACCGGCCTGCTGCATCACGAACTTACTGTTCAAGAGATTGAGCGCCTGGAGCGCCGTCACGGAGCGATTGCGTTTGGGCGCGATTTGCCCGGCGTCGGGGCAGTCGAACGCGCCAAACGTGTCGTCGAGTTGCATTCGCGGTTTGTTTTGATAAACCATCCGCCGCCATTCCGCCGGACCAAATTCCTGTTTCGAGTTGTAAACTTTCACGTAATTGCTGTTCGGCTCGAAAAGGTCAAAACCCGGCCCGCCCATTTTCAAATCGAGCTTGCCGCTGACGGCAAGCATCGCATCGCGAATCGCCTCAGCTTCCAAACGTCGCGGCGGAAATCGCCAGAGCAAACGGGTACTGGCGTCCGCGCTCAAGGCCTTCGCGTCGGGTGCGCTAGTCTGACGATACGTGGCCGAAAGCAAAATCAACCGATGCACCGCCCTGAGGCTCCAACCACGCGCGACGAATTCGCTCGCCAACCAGTCGAGCAATTCCGGATGCGAAGGTCGCGCGCCGTTGCGGCCAAAATCGCTCGGCGTGGTCACGAGTCCCTGACCGAAGTGATAATGCCAGAGCCGGTTGACCATGACGCGCGCCGTGAGCGGGTTCGCCGGATCGCTGATCCACTTTGCGAGTGCGAGACGACGCAGCTGCTCTGGCGTATCGTCCGCGAGGTCGAGCCTCGCACCGAACTTGGAAAGCGCGCCGGGTGTAATGACCTCGCGCTCCTGCATCGGATCGCCGCGATGCAAGCGATGCATCGCCTCCGGTTGCACGAATTTGCCGGCGTAAACCTTCGGCATCGTCGTCAACTGTTTCAACTTCGCTTCGGTTTCCTTGCGTTTCGCGAGCAGCCGAACGCATTCGGCCGCGACTTCCGCCGGCATCGCGTTCGTGGCGAAATCGGGTTCCGGTTTCGCGCCGGCTACGAATGGTCGCCGGTCGGTGGACGAAGCGACGCCGTGCCACGCGTTGGTTTCAAGCGCAATCTCGATGAGATAATTTGTGGCGAGCCGATCGGAAAATTTCTCTTCACGGTCGCGACTCCATACGACACGGTCGATGACAACGTTGGTGGGAAATTCCAACTGAACCCATCCGCGTCCAGCCTCGTCGGAGATCCAGCTTCGACTGTTGCCATAGCGACCGTCGTTCACGTGCTCGAGCCGGTGAAGCTCGGAGTTGGGATACGTGCCCGACGCTGTGGCTTTCGTACCCGAGTTCACCAGCGCGACGTTACGCGGTGAATCCTCGGCGGAGAAAACTTCCAGTTCGTCAATGCACGGTTCGGAACTGGTCGTCGCGTGAATGGTGAAGCGCAGAAATTTTGTGGCGACGGGAGCGACGCGTTCGACATTTTTTCGCGGATGTATCGGAGCGCGAAGATCGGACAAAGAATTTGTTGGCGAACCGGGAAGTTGCGCAAGCGGCTCGAAGGCTTCAAAGCGTTTCAGTTCGCGGTCCAACTCCGCGAGCGATTGGCGGACCGCCTCCGCGTCCCGCTGGCGTTGATCCCAATCAGCCGGTCGCTGCTCACGGCTGCCGTGCTGCACGCCGGCGAAGATCGCCTGCACCGCGTAATAATCATTCTGCGGAATTGGATCAAATTTATGGTCGTGACATCGCGCACAGCCGACGGTGAGTCCGAGGAACGCGCTGCCGGTGGTCGCGACCATGTCGTGCAGTTCATCCATGCGCTGCTGGCGCGTGAGCACGATGTCGGGACTTTTTACCGCGTCGTTCGGGCCGCCGACGAGGTAGGCTGTCGCCGCGTCTTCGCCGCACGAATCACCGGCGAGTTGTTCTTGAATGAATTGCGGATACGGCTTGTCGTCGTTGAACGCACGGATGACGTAGTCGCGGTACGGCCAGGCGTCATCGCGCGCGAGGTTGGTTTCAAAACCGGCGCTCTCAGCGAAGCGAACGACATCGAGCCAATGCCGCGCCCAACGCTCGCCATAGCGAGGCGAGGCGAGCAAACGATCGACGAGGCGCTCGTACGCGTCGGCGCGTTGATCGGTGAGAAACGAATCAATTTCGGCGACGCTCGGCGGCAGGCCGATCACATCGAAGCTCAACCGGCGAATCAACGTGAGCCGATCTGCTTCCCGCGAGGGCGCGAGTTGTTCTGCCTCCAAGCGGGCGAGGATGAATTGGTCGATGGAATTGCGCGGCCAACGCTGGTTTTTTACGGCGGGCAACTTCGGCCAATCGACCGGCTGGAAGGCCCAATGTGGCTTTGGCAGCTCGCCGGAATTCCGGTTCGCCGGCGGGGGTTCCTCGGCATTGGCGGCAAGTGACGGCTCGGCGAACTTCAACACCGCTGCGAGCGCGGCGCATTGGAGGAGGCGGGCAGCGCGAGTTTTCACCACCACTTATTCGTCGGGTTGGCGGGCGCCAACCAAAACGGATCACCTTCGGGCTTCGTCGGAAAACGATAACCTTCGGCATGGCCATCGCCGAAGAGCATGTTGACGAGGCTCTTGCCCTTGTAGTTGTGCCAGACGCTGCGCGAGTCAAGCCAGCCGCGATTGTAGTGCCAAATCCAGTCACCGATCATGATTTTATTCGACGGGCTGACGGCAATTTCGGCGTTCTTCATCGACTGGCCGCCGTAATCTGAGCGCGGCGCGGTGACGCTGCCGAACACGCGTTTGGTGCGCATGAAATCGAACGCGAATTCGATCAGGTAACTCGTGCCGTACTGACCGTAGCAGTTTGTGCAATTGATGCCCACGAAGCCCAGTCCCGACTTGTCGCCGCGGTCGCCGGGACACTGGAAAATTTGCGGCGAACCCTCGTAACGAAAAAGCGGCTTGTTGGTTTCGTTGACTATCACGTCGTACTTGCCGCTCTTGCCGCCGAGTGACGCCCAGTCTTGCACGAGCGCGTGCGTGTCGTTGAAATCATCGCTGTAAAGCTGGAGGGCGAGGCCAATCTGGCGTTCGTTGCTCAGGCACTTGGTTTGTTTGGCTTTGGCTTTGGCGCGGCCGAGCGCGGGCAGAATCATGCTTGCCAGGATCGCGATGATGGCGATGACCACGAGCAATTCGATCAGGGTAAACGCGCGGCGGGCAACAGGGAATGAGCGAATCATGGAGCGCATAGGCAAATGGAGTTTGAGTTTTGTCGAGTCTTCTCCGCGCCTTTGCGCGTGTCAAGCTGCGGGTCGCGTTGAATGTGCGGCAAAGGGGGAATGTCGCGCATAATTCGGCGTTCGATGTCAAAGCGAAGCGCGCCGGGCAGTTCTGCCGTCTCCATCCGCAAACTGATTGCGCCAGCAATCGCGCGCTATTTCTTCGGCTCGGTTTGCTTTTTGAACTTTTCGATTTTTTCGAGCTTCGGGCGGATGACGACCGTGCAATACGGCGCGTTGGGATGATTTCGGAAATAATCCTGGTGATAATTCTCGGCTTTGTAGAATTTCGCCAGTGGAACGATTTCCGTCACGATGGGATCGGGGAACAAGGCGGTGGCGGCCTTTTTTGATTTCTCAGCGGCTAGTTTCTGCGTGGCGTTGTGGTAGAAGATCACCGAACGATACTGCGTGCCCGCATCCGCGCCCTGGCGATTGAGCGTCGTCGGATCATGCGCGTGCCAGAACAAATCGAGCAGCCGCTCGTATGGGATTTTCACCGGGTCGAATTCAATTTGCGCGACTTCGGCGTGACCGGTCTGGCCCGTGCAGACTTCATCGTAGGTGGGATTCTCCTTCGTTCCGCCCGCATAGCCGCTGGTGACGGATTTCACGCCATCCGTGGTTTCAAACACCGCTTCGATGCACCAGAAACAGCCTCCGGCAAAAGTGGCCAGTTCGGTCGTATTCGTTTTCATCGTTTGAGAAATTCCCGGCGTCGGACGGTTCATCAACAGCCCGAACGCCAGCAAGCACAAATTGGACGTTTTCATCATTCGTAATCTTTCGTCAAATATCCGCACTGAACCTTACACGCAACTGAAGATTTGACGAGTTAATCGTCGGCTAGCGAAGTTGGAGGACAAAGTTGGTCGCGCCGTAATCGGTTGTCCAGGTAAGCCCGGCAGGCGGCGGCGGGGTTACAATCGTCGAAAAGGTTCCGGTGTGAGATTTATAGGTGAGCAGTTCGAAAGTATCTCCGGCTTTGGGCTGGAAGGGTGGAACAAAACTCAGGCTCAAGGTGCCGTCCAATATTGCCGTGGCACCTTGCACTTGAACCTGTCCGTGGGTTGTCCCTGGAGTTGTGCCGACCGCATCAAACGAGAGTTTGCCGGACGGAGTCTGCGTGAAAGCTGTTTGAGCGAAGCGGCCGCTGACGGTGACGACGTTGCTTGCTCCGATTTGGATCGTTCCGGAATTCGTGAAGCCCAGGGTGCCGATGTGTAGCGCATCGCCAAGCTGGTTTACCAACAGCGTTCCTTGATTCTCGATGAACGGAGGCGAACGGTCGGAAGTCAAGTTGTCAACGCCCCAGTCCAAATTGCGGCAGCGGATGGTGATGTCCGGTTCAATGGTTAGCTGAACCCAATTCGGAAAAATGGGGCTAACGCCGACGCGCAGTTGATCGATGGAATTCTTAATCTGGTCAGCGCCTTCCACCGCGCCCGCAAACTCGATCCGCCCGCGCCCGCCCAGGCGCTGGGCACCGGCCGGAAACAATAACACGCCAGGTAGCACGTCATTAGCTTGCCGGTCAAAGACAATCCGGCCCTTCAACGTCAAATTGGTGATGACGGAAATTTGTATGCCGTAGCCGAGGAGGTAGCCCGGAAAGTTTTGCTTGCGCGACGAATACCAATTGTAGTTATGCAACTCGCCTTCAAAGGTGACATCGTTGAAGGCGGCCGCCCCTTCCAGAACGGCGCCTTCGGTCATTTTGACAGTCCCGCCGCGGAACTCGAATCCGTTCACCATCCAGGTTCCAGCGCCCGCCAGTTCCGAAGTATTCCCGGCGTCGGTGGTCAACGACCACCCAGCGAGTTCGCATATTCCACCCACGTCGCAGATCGTTCTGGGAGATACCAGAGGAACGTTTATAAACAAAGCGGATGAAGCGCCGACCCGAAGAGTTCCCCGATTGATGAGCGGCCCGGCATTACCGAGAGCGCCTGTAAGAGTCATCCGGTCTCCCGCTTGAACTTCAAGCGAGCCTTCATTGATGAACATTCCTTTGGTGCTGATCCCGATGTACGATCCACCTCGGGTATTATCCGGTGGTTGAGTTTCTTCCGCGATCAGCTTTCCGTGATTGATGAGCCTCGTTCCCGTGCCGAGCAGAAAAATCGTGAGTCCACCGCGCACGGTGATGTTCGAGGAGATGGTCATCGTCAGGTTCTGGGGCAAGCCAGATTGGGCGTTGGCCGGCACGTCCTCCGTGCCGACGTATAAGTTCACATTTTGGAAAGTACCCGTGCCGCGGATGGTGGAGGAATCCAGGTAAAACTCCAAAGCGGAACGCCCTTGACTAACCTTGGGCTGACCCGCGCTGGACACCGAGCCATTCACCGTGAGGCCATTCGTAATTCGAAACTGCCCGTCGTATTTCGCCACCTCTGGTTGTGTGAAATTGAGGGCGATGTTTCCTTCCAGCGTGACGTTATCCAGCAGCGAGTCTCCTTCAAGCCCGCGGCCCCACTTTCCTTCCACCTGCAACACACAGTTGGACCCGCCACGCAATCGGGTCCGGGTCAATTTGCTGCCGGCAAAGGTGAACGCATTGTTCATTTGCAGGAGTTCAGCCACATGCAGATCAATGTAGAAGAGGCGCAGCGGTTCATGGCAGACGAGGGACTGCAGCCCGATTCGATTCGTTAAGTAGGCGTCCGGATTGGGCGTCGGCAGCGACGCGACGATGGAAATTTCTTTGCCCGGCACATTGATATAGACCGAATCGCTTTCGACGGGGACCCGCGCCGGCAACCAATTAGCCGGGTCAAACCAAGCCAGCGTCAAACCCGGCGGCACCGAGCGATTGGCCCATTGGATGGTGAACTTTTTTGTCGTGAATCGACTGATGAGATCGGCTGGTCCCAGGGCGTGGCCCGAAAGATCGGTGACCGATGCCAAGCGGATGTGAAGCGTGTATTCGCCCGGAGCCAGTTCATCGAGAATCATCCGCACAAGCTGCCCGTTCTGGACGAGACGCACGGCCTTCGGCTGAATTCGCTGCCCGCGTGAATCCAGCACAAAAAACACGGCCGCGTTCGCCGCGCCTAGTGAGATCGACTTGCTGAAGGTGACGTCGATCACGCCGAAGTCGGTCGGCCGAATTTCGCCATCCGGCGGGTCAATTGCCGGCAGCGTGAATTGGCGCGAGTCGGGGAGAATGTCTATGGTGAGTGGAGCCGAAGCTCCTACGTTGCCGCCGGTGTCCACCGCGCGGACTTGGATGGTCAATTTTCCTCCGTTACCGAGGCTCGAGGGGGCGACCACTTCGTCCAGATTGAAAGGGAAGGACACGCTCGTTTGCACGACGCGGCCGTTCGCCACCAGTTCGACATGATGAATCGGAGCTGCGCTCTGCACTTGCGCCTGCAGCGGCACGACGGTTCCTTCGACGACTTGGAGTCCCGGCCTGGCGGGATCCGCGTCCGCCACGTTGAGCGCGAGGGAAACGGTCGGAAGCTGGCTTTGCCCGCCGAAGGACAGGTAATTCACCACCAGCAGGCCGGAAGATCCGTCCGCCACATACGCCAGGCCCGCGGCGCTGGCCGCGCGGTTCGGGGCGGCGGGCAGGTTGATGCGCGTGAGAAAAACAAACGTATTGGTTGGATCCGAAAGGTCCATCACATCGAGCAAGTCGAGGTCCGGGGGACCGACGATGCCGATCAAAAAGCCCAAGCCTGACCCGTTGGCGACCAGGCCAACATTCGGCGACTGGACACCAAAAGGCACGTCCGTGTCGCTGATCAAAGCGAGGTTGTCGGGATGGGAGACATCGACGGTCGCGTAGCCTCCCTTAAACGAAGGTATAATCGGCACGTAGGCAATCCCATTCCCCACGAAGATTTGACCCGAAGGCGCGGACACACTGAACGCGCCGCGCAACTTCATCGGGTTGCCGCCAATATCGATCACGCGCAACTGAGATCCTTGCATGAAGTAGAGCATCGTCCCCTCGCGCTTAAAGTCCGTGGGACTTACAGCCCCCGGCAACGCCAGGGTTTGCAGCGTTTGCCCCCCGGGCAATTGAATCGCGATGACGGCCTGGCTAACCAGCGCATAAGCGACGCTGCCCTTTATCTCCACAAACTTGGCTTGGTCAGGAAGCGTGAGGAATAGACGAGGCGCCGTAGGATTGGAGACATCGATCAAGTGCAGCCCACCGGCGTTGGCCGCCACTGCCACGAGGCCGAGTTCGAGGTTCACCGCCAAGTCGGTCGCGTCGCCCGCGAGCGGCATCTGGTTCAACAGCACCGGCTGGGTCGGCTTGCTGACATCGACGATCGCCAGGCCGCCGCTCCCCGCCGCCACGAACGCGAACAGCGTGGAAGATTCTCCCGCGCGTGCCGCCACCACCACGTCTTTTGCGTTACCCACGAGTGGCACTTGCCCCACAATCCCGATGGGCAAGCCACGGCCTCCCAGCGGATCCACGCCCTGAATCACGGCCGTGAAATCGTCAATGCCATCACCGTCGGTATCGACTTTGTTCGGGTTGGTGCCGATGGCGAACTCAATGTCATCGGGCAGGCCGTCATAGTCGCTGTCGGGTTCGGTCGAGCCTTGGAAGACCATCGTGTCCACCAGCAACGTCCGTTGCCCCGATCGCTCCGTCGCATCGGTTTCATGGCCGACCAGCCCGGTGACCGGGTCGAAGATGGTCAGGTGGTAAAATTGTTGCGACGGCAGGAAAAATTCAAAGTTTCCCTTGTCGTCACTTTTGACACGCAATGGCGGAGTGCCGGGAAAATCAGGCGATTCAATGGCCACAAAGTCGTCGCCCCACTGCGCCTCCATCGGCACGCCCAGGCCGGTGCCGACGAACGAAACGCGCGCGACGGGTGTTTGCGGATCGTTCGTTTTTATTTCGATGAGCGCGCGGCGCAGGCCGGTTTGATCGGGCTGGAAGCGGCCGCCAAAAGTGAAGCTCTGGCCATGCGTCAATTGAATGGGCTGACTCGCTAGGTTGGCGGGCAGGCCGGTGAGCGTGAAGGCAGCAGCACCTTGGACGAACGAGATGCCCGTGATTTGAAGCAACATTTGGCCCTCGTTGCTCACGCGGAAAATTTCGGGCAACGTGATTGCGGCGGTGCCGGGAATCGCACCACCGAAGTTGTTGTTGCCGACGAGTTCCACGAGCGCCGTCGGCCCACTGGCGAAAGCTGTCGCGGTGATCGGAATGCTGAGGAGCGGGACGGTGGCTGCGTCGCTTGCGATCTGGAGCGTGTCGCTCACGGTGCCGCCCACGGAGGGATCGAAGCGGACGATCAAATTCGTCAAGTGTCCCGGTGTGATCGGCTGGCCAAGGATGGTGCTTGCGTTGAGGAGGGTGAAGCCCTTGGTTCCAGCGACGAAAGCAAAGCTGCTCACCGTGAGCGGGCCGTAGCCCGAATTCAAAATCGTGAATGGCACGTCGAGGAAATCTCCGCCCGGACCATCGGCGGCAATTTCCCCGACGATCTCCACGGCCTCGTCGGCTTCGCCGAAGAACGAGTTGTCTTCCTGGAAGACGGAGATCTCCGGCTCGGTCGGCGGCGGATCGACGGGGTTGTTCTCGCGGATGCCGGTTGAACTGGTGGCGAGATTGAACGTCTTGCGGTACTGGCGGAGTTCACCCAACAGGGGCACCTCATATTTGGCAAACGGTGGCGACGCAGCGCTCGAAACCCCGACCGCCGCTTTCAGCAGGCCGATGTTGCTCGGCGCGAACTGGAGGTACGGATCGGTCGATGCTCCGGCCTGCATGATGTCGAACGGAGTGCAATTAAAGTCCGACGGCCGGCACAGAGCAGTGCCGATTTTCCGATCGTCGGTGTAAGCGTCCACCAGCCCGAACGTGTGCCCGATTTCGTGGCTGATAGTGTTGGCTATGTCGGCTGCAAACGAGTCCGGGCCGGAGTAATTGAGGTTCATGGCCACGCTCACACTTATCTGATTGGTGGCATTGACGTTCAACCCTTCGGCCAAGGCCCAAAACTTGGCCCCAAAAGGCAGCTTCGGATCGGGCAGCAATCTTCCCAAGGTAGCCATGTCTCGCCCGCCTCCTCCGAGGCCGAAAACCGGATTGCCCGGCGACGCCGAGCCATAGCCACGACCATCGCCGAGGGTGACGAAGCAATCGGTCCATTCGCAATTGATAGTAGCTCCGACGTTCGTAAATTGGATGGCGCTGTTCAGAAAATTAACCCGCTGGAACTGTTGTGCCACCAGTCCAGCCAGTTTGCCCGCCTCGGCGTCCACCAAGCCGTCGAGCGTCAAAAGCTGCAAGATGTCGAAGTCGTCATCCGGTGAACCCGCGATCCCGTCGGGGCCAATCAAATGGCGATTTTCGGGCATGAAGCCTTGGAACAATTGCTCAAACACGTCACGTACTCTCACCCATCTCTTGTAATAAACGTCATCGGTCGTTCCGAGGGTCTTATCCAAACCGTCGAGGTAGTTGGTGGCCCCGCCAGGAACATAATTTAAGTTGTCTTCAAAGAAGCTGGTTCCACCGGGACCGTTCACCGAACGCTTGGCCACCACCGGCGGCAAACCCGGAGCGCTGGCGCTGAATTCGTAAATGGGAAAGATAAAACCAGCGGGCGGCGGATAGGGCGGACGGGCGGTCACATTGCGCAGGCTCAAGATCACACGCTTGAGTTCCGCTTTGTAACCTTCCAGGTTGAGATTGATCCGCGCCGGATTTACGCCATTGCCGAGCAACGTCAATTTGCCCACCACCGTGTCATAGCCATCGTCCACTTGGATCGACATCTCCTGTGAAAAACTGCCCTTATCGTAGGGATCGAACTCCCATTGAAATAGATGGTTTGCCAGTGGGCTGCTCACGTCAAAGATCTTTGGACTGAGCGGCCGCGGAGTAAGTGAGAAGTGCGTCGGGCTGTTGGTGGGCAGGGACGCCACGACTCGTTTGATGGTGGACCAGCCGCCGATCCCATCGTTCAGCGTTTTACGGAAGGCCGCCGTCGCATTGGCGACCGCCCTCGCATTGACCTCCGCCGCGCTGGTGCCGCCCAGGAAGCCGTCCGGATAGTTCACGTTGACCCAGCGATAGAGATAGTAGGTATCGACCGTGACGTCGGGCGGCCCCGTGGATTTGAGCAGACTGGCCGTTACCTTGATCCTGGCTCCGAACAATTCGTCGGTGATGAAGTTCGTGAATTTTCCCTGGCCGAAGACCTCGTCGTACGTCTTGGCGACGCCGCTCAACACCTTGAGTTTCGGCGGCTTGGTCCCCAGTGTAAACGGTCGCAGGGTAAACGTCTGGTTCGTGAGCAGGAGATTGCCCGTCTTCTTCATGAATTTGCCCAGCGGGCCATCCACTTCGATTTGCACTTTCAAACCGCAGACATCCCCGCCCGCCGCCGGCGCCGCCCAGGTCAGACCCGGATCGCTCAACCCGCCCGTCTCGCCCACGATCAGGGGCAGCGCCTTTGGCACGTTGAACGTGGGCGAGCCGGCGAGCGAACTCGGTTGCAACGTGCGGCCCGCGGCCACCGACGCCAGACTCGAACCATCCGTGCCGAGATCAATCTCGCAAACCGCCGGTGGGCCATTCGACGGCCCGGCCGGTCCGCCGGGCGGCGTGAGGCCATGCCAGCCGGGATGCGTGACGCCGGTGCCCGGATCGGTGCGCACGCTCAACCCGTCCACCGACACCGTTGCCGTGCCTTCGATCACCAGCCGCCCGGTCGTATGATCGAAACTCAGAAAGTTCAACTGCGTGCCCGGCGCGGCGTTGAACACGTTGGGAAACGTCATCGGCGCGGGCGTCGAAAACGTCGCGATGCCCGGCGCCTGCACCGTCACGTCGAACGTGTGTTGCAGCACCCCCGGCGGCAACATGTCGCGCACCAACTCCGGCGGCACCGTGCTGATGCCCACCTGCCCGCTCGTGAGCTTGCTGCCGTCGGCCGCGATCAAACTGTTGGCCGGGACATCGATCGTCAGTTGCTGGCGCTGCGCGTCCGTCAAACCCGCGGCTCCCTCAGCTTTCGTCGCGATGACCGTGTTGGTTTTCACGTCCACGATTTGCAAAATGGTTTGGGACAAGCGCGGCAGATAAATCACCGGCATCCCCAACATCGTGTAATTATCCACCCCCGCGATCATGTTCGCGTCCATCACCATCTCCGGAAAATACATTCCTGCCGGCGGGTTGCTCGCGGTGCGCCCGTCCACGACCACTTTCACGTCGCCCACCGGCACGGAACCGAAATGGAACCGGCCGTTGGGTCCGGTCGTGATGACTTCCGTTTCCCGGCCCAAGAGATAAACCTGCACCCCGGCGATAGGCAGGAAGAGCAGGTCATCCAGCGTGTTGACGATCCCGTCCGCGCCGGGATCCACGTCATCCGCCGTGCGGGGGATC
>JACPZS010000075.1 GCA_016195385.1 Verrucomicrobiota bacterium | reverse complement strand
GGCACAGCCAGCGCTGCTGCCCATGACGGCTGAAGCCGTTCTGCACCAGTTGATCCGAGCCACAGTGGCGACATTTCATGCCGCAGTATGGTCACTCATTTCTCAATATCAATACCTATTTAGCAATCCCTGTGGCTGCACACCCGGCACTCCACTTCATCATACTCGCACAGCCGCGTGGGCGGCAGTTCCCGCATCACGGCCAGTTCCTCCGCCACCTTAACGGTGCGCGGGCCATTGGCTTTGGTCAGCACCTCAGCCACAAACTGATCGTACGCCGCTTCGCTGGTAAAGTCCCGATACCCGCGCAACAACAGATGCTGCTCCAGGCGCCGCTTCAAATGTCCGTTGTGCGACTCGACATCGCCGTTCTCATTGGGACAACCCACATGGATCGTCCGCGTCGCCAGCCCGTAATGTGCCGCCAACGACAGGAACTCCGGATTGAAATCCCGTTTACCCTCGCCGCTGATTTGATGGGTGGCCGCGCTGCTGTCATCGATCTGCAAGAGCTTGGGCACCTTGCCCAACCGGAACAAGGCCGCCTGCAAACCCGCCCGCAGCGACAACAACGACTCGGACTGACACCGCGTCGCCCACTGCCAGTTCGAATACGGCAGCACCGCCTGGCAGAGCAGATGATCCAAGGGATGGCCGGCAATGCTGACCTCCAGTTCTTTGGCGTGCGTCCAATCCACCTGCATCACCTCCCCGGGACGGTGCACCTGCGGAAAGATCACTTCCGGTGCGGGCCCATGCTCCAGCCGCCACTGCCGCACCCGCCGTTGAAAGGTTCGCAACTGAGTCTCCTGCATCTGCTCCGGACGGAGCAGCAGCAAATGTTCGAACAACGCCTTGGCCTCCAGCTCCGGGGCGGCGCGCAAACGTGGTTCGGCTTCGTGCCAGATCGCGGCCAGTGGATCGACTCGCGTGCGCCAGTCCCGCGCCGGGCGGGGCTGACTCCATCGCTCCGGGTCCTTCAAATACTTCCGCGCCGTCTTCCGGTCCATCCCGCTTTTCAATGCGCTCATAGCAACACTTCCTGTCCGCTGAAACTCGGTGACGAGCCGAGCCCGTTGTGGTGGGTTGATCATGCTCCGGCAGTCTGCCCGGTCAGGCCCGCGGCCCGACCGCAAAATCACCAGAGCTTTCCCCAGCCATGGGGAATTTTAGTTGTCGTCAGCGGGAATTTTAGTTGTCGCTAAGGGATGGTGTTCAGTTCCGCTGCCACAGGTCGGGCGGAGGCTGGGGCGAAGAGCGTCGGGGACTTGCCGGAGGCGGCGAAGCCAAAGCCTCCAACAGCGCCACCGCCTGGCGCAACTCCTCGATGAACAAGGCCCGCTGCTCATCGTTCAGCGTAGCCGCTGCCTCTAAAATCCCCGCAATCATAACCCCTCCGGCGGGCAGCCGCACGATGTTCGCGGGCGGCAAGCCTGCGAGCGTTCCGTCGGCTTGGCTTGCCCTGATTCGCGTTTCCGTTTCGTCCCAGGTCTCGTGGCGCAACTCGACCGCCAGGGGACAGGGCATTTCCCCGTCGCGGATGACGGCGGCGCTGGCGGCGCGGATGAACCAGCGCAGCACCCAGCGGCGCTCGCTCGCGTCGGCATCCGTCTTTTGCCCAGCGAGACGCACGGCGTGTTCCAGCAGTTCGGCATCGTGCCCGTCGAGCGTGATGGTGACTCTGGTTTTCACAGTGACGCCTCCTTCGCCGCCGGCAGCGCGACGACGTTAGCGGGCACACCCGCCGGTTTGACCGCAAACCACTTCTCGGCCTCGGCCTTGGTCGCCAATCCCTTGTAATGGGCGTGAATCATCGCCGGGGAGTTGCCGGCCTGCTGCGCCGTCAGGTTTTCGTTGGCGTGGAGCGCGAAGTGGTAGCTCACGAAAGCGTGTCGCAATCCGTTCGCCTTGCGTATGACCTTGGCCAGTTCGCAAAGTTTGAGAAAGTTTTGTTGCCACCGAATTTCGTGCAGATCACAGATCCGGCCAGAAGTGCATTCACGGAACGGCCGCAGCCACGCCACCAGCGCAGGACACGTTTCCACCAAACGGCGCTGCCGGGTCTTTGACTTGGATGAAGTTACTTCGATGTGGCCACTCACGCGCCACACGTCCGCCCAGTCCAACCGGAGCAATTCCTGGGTGCGCAGGCCGGCCAGCCCGCCGATGGCGATCATAGCCCGCATCGGCCCCTCTGCCGCCGCCAAGAGAGCGCGGAATTCCTTGGGCGAATAGAACTGGACTTCCGCCGTATTCGCGTGCTCGGGACGCATCCCGTCCGCCTCGGTCAGCCGATGGCTCACGGGCAAGTAATCCTTGCGGACACACCAGGACAGAAATTGCGCGATGGCGGCGCGGTGATGGTTCCGGCTCTTGGCCGAAAACCCGGCCAGCGTCTTCGAGGAAAAAACGCACCCAGATCCTGTTTGCCAAGATCAGACACGGCGTGGCCGCAAAACGTGCTGCCAAACCGGCGCAGATACATCGAGCGGTTGTAGTGATATTTTGCGCTGAGTTGCGACCGCTGGCCGTCGGCCGCGCGCGTGCGTGGTTCTTCGATGGCGAGGAATTCTTCGACTGCCGTCGACAGGTCTTTGCACTCCACCGTTGCCACGGTCTTTATGAAACCATCGACGGCTTCCACCATGGTTCGTCCACGCAGCTTGGCAGCGGCCTCGCAATACTCGGAGACGGACGCCAGCAACGAAACCCGCTTGCCGGTGGATTGTTGAAAGGTGTTAAGCCGTTCCAGCGCGGCCAGCGCGTCAGTGGCCTGCGAAGACGTGAGCATGACGGCCTGCGAATGGTGGGCCAGTTCCTTCACCAGCGTCTCGGAGAATTCCTTGGCCCCGCCCGGCCCGCTGTAAAACGGGAAGGACTTCATTTGCCGCCTGCCGGCAGCGTACCAGGTCACGCGATAACTTTCCCTCCCGCTGCAAGGCCGGTAAATTTTCGCCAGAACCTTGTTGCGGTGGCGGACTTTCTTGGGCCACTTGCTCACGTCCCTGTCATCTTTTTCGGGCGTTTGGTGTGTCGGAACTGTGTCGGGAAACCTGTTTTCAGCATTTTCCTCAGTAAAAATGGTGCGCTTAGCAGGACTTGAACCTGCACGGGTTACCCCACTACCACCTCAAAGTAGCGTGTCTGCCAATTCCACCATAAGCGCATCGACCGCCATCATTGAACCAGTCTCCATCCAAACTCTGCAAGCGGATTCTCGCGCTCGCCCGCGACTCATGGCGAACGGACGCGGTAGAAACGCCTGGGAAAATTCGTCCACTGCGAATCGCTGAAATAGAACGAGCCGCTGGTGAGCGTGTTGGTTTGCAGCGGAATCCAGTTTGGGTTGGCCAGATTCGTCGAAGCTTCGACCACCACGACTCTGCCGTCGGCCCAGGAGATGTTGAATCCGATTTGATTTGTCCGCACGCCGAAACTGGCATCGCTCGTCTGCACTTGCGGGAGCCAAAGCGCCGTTGGCCGACCGGCAAAAGTCGCGCCCCAGCCGGTGGTGCCGGGCAAGTAGAAGACCGTCGCATTGTCATCACCACTAAAGGCGTCCCCACCTATGTTTGGAGCATTTCCTTTGAAATTGATCCTTGTCAGTCTGGCACAGGAAGAAAACGCCAAATATGAGATGCCAGTGACGCTGTTGCCAATCGAAACGCTGGTCAAGTTGGTGCAGCCAGTAAACGCTGCCTCTCCGAGGCTCGTGACACTATTTGGGATCGTAATCTTATTGAGCATGGTGCAGCCTTGGAAAGCACTGATTCCAATGTTGATAACGCTGTTTGGGAGGGCTATATCGTTCAAAATGTCACAGCCAAAAAATGCTGCTTTGCCGATGGTAACGACGCTGTTTGGGATAGCGTAGTCGAGTGCATTTCTCGCCGGCGGATATTGTATGATGATGGTTTCGTTCTTATCGAACAAGACTCCATCCACGCTCTGGTAGAAAGAGTTGTCAGCGGCAACGTTGATCGCGGCCAAATTGCTGCATGCGGAGAAGGCACGTTCACCTAAGAACTTGACGCTGCCGGGAATTGTGACGTTGGCTAAACTGGAACAGCCATAAAAAGCAGTGCCGAGGATCGCGGTCAAATTGGCAGGAAGCGTAACGCTTGTTAGATGAGTGCAATTATAAAATGCACCCCGTCCTAAAATGGTCACGCTGCTGGGAATCGCGACGCTGACGAGGCTGAAACAGTAACCAAAAGCAAAATCCGCGATCCCGGTAACACTGTTGGGGATTGTCACGCTGGTCAGATTAGTACAGCCAGCAAACGCATAGTCACCGATGCCCGTGAGGCTGCTACCGAGGGCAAGGTTGGTTAGGCGGAGGCAGCTCTCAAACGCGGAAGTAGATATTGACCTGACACTGTTCGGGATCGTGATACTGGTCAAGCTATAGCAGTCTTGAAACGCAGACGGTTGGATCACGGTCACGTTGTTCCCGATCGCGACGGTAGTGAGGTTGGTGCAGGAATAGAACGCCCTTGTTCCGATAGAACTGACACTGTCGGGAATCGCAATGTTCTTTAGCCTGGTGCAGGAAAGGAACGTGTCGTCGCTAATTCTACTAATTTTGTCTGGGATCGTGAGCGTGGTCAAACTTGAACAGGAAGAAAACGCCCCAGTTTCAATGTCAGTGACGCTATTCGGGATCGTGACACTGATTAGATTGGTGCAGTCGGCGAACGTAAAACCTCCGATGGCGTTGACGCTATCAGGGATCGCGACGTTTGTAAGACTCGAGCAGAATCTAAACGCCGCGCCTCCGATGTTGGTGACACTGCTGGGAATGGTGATGTTGATCAAATTGCGGTTGAGAACGAAAGCTTCGTCTCCGATGCTGGTGACGCTGTTAGGGATCGTGACGCTGGTCAGGTTGGCGCAGCCAGAGAACGCACCGTTCCCGATGCTGGTGACGTTGTTGGGAATTGCATAACCTCCGGCTTTGCCGCCTGGATATTGGATAAGCGCGGTGCGGTTCTTGTTGAACAAGACCCCATCCACACTGCTAAAAGAAGGATTGGCCCTGTCCACCATTATCGCGCTCAAGCTGGTGCAGCCAGAAAACGCCGACCGTCCGATATTGGCAACGCCGTCGCCCATCAACACACTCGCAAGGTTAGTACAATCTGCGAACGCAAAGTCTCCGATGCGTATGACGCTATCGGGCACTGCCACACTCGTCAGGTTGGTGCAGCCTGAGAACGCAAAGTCTCCAATGTTGGTGGCGCTGTTGCCAATCGTTACGTTGGTTAGGCTGGTGCAGGCGTGGAATGCAAAGCGATCAATGCTCGTGACCGGTAGGCCATTGATCGTGTCTGGTATGACCACCGCACTATCGAAGCAATTGTATCGAGTGATGGTGATGGTGCCGTTATTGACCGTGTAACTGAATTGAGATTGCGCTGCGGCGGGCAACGCCAACAGCAGCAGCAAAACTTTGAGAATCCTGTTCGTCATAGCCTCATCCTTTCGTTTGAGCGGGAGGAACACTGATTGATTCGCACCCGAAGTCGAGCACGAAGCAGGCGCTTGGAACGTGTGGGCGCAAATCAGATTTTGAGAAGTGTCCTGCCCCGAATCCCAACGGGATTCCGTAACCAAGCCCAGGGTTGCGAGGAACGAGCTACCCTGGGTCGCCGTCCGCAAATATTTTCCAACCGCAACGCGGTTGCGGCTATCCCGTTCGTACATCGCGCGCAGCATTCGCCACAACCGCGTTGCGGTTGCTAATTTGGTTCGATGATGACCCAAGGTAGGCGCTGGTGCGCCAACCTTGGGCTGCGGGACGCAATCCCTTTGGGATTGCCGGAACGCTTGTCCAAAACCTGATTTGCGCCTGACGCCTCCACAAATTGAATCGCCTATTCCGCCGTTGACGCTCCGGCGAAGTTGCCCGCAATATCCCGTCCCCGTGTCGCGGTGGAGTTTTCTATTGGCGCGGCACTTGAACATTGAAACTGAAATTGAACCCTTGAACTTGGAAACGGAAATGAACCTGGACGCACTCTACTCGGAACTTACTTTGAAAACGAAGGCGAAGCTCGCCCTCGTCGTGCTCGACGGACTCGGCGATATCGCCACAAAATCCCAGGGCGAATGCACGCCGCTCGAAGCCGCTGCCACGCCGAATCTCGACGCGCTCGTCGCCCGCGGCGTCGCGCAAGGCCGCATGACGCCCGTCGCGCCCGGCATCACGCCCGGCAGCGGGCCGGGCCACCTGGCGCTGTTCGGCTACGATCCGCTGGAATTTCAAGTCGGTCGCGGCGTCATTGAAGCGCTCGGACTCGGACTCGGACTCAAAGCTGGCGACGTTGCCGCGCGCGCAAATTTTTGCACGCTCGACGCCAAGGGAATCGTCACCGACCGGCGCGCGGGCCGAATCGAAACGAAAGTTTGCGAAGAACTCTGCGCGTTGCTCGCGAAGAAGGTGAAGAAAGTTGGCGACGCGGAAGTGATTATCAAAGCGGGCAAGGGCCATCGCTTCGTCGTTATCTTTCGCGGCAAAGGTTTGGAAGGTCCGTTGACGGACGCCGATCCGCATCGCGAAGGGCGGCCGATTCCGACGGTCGAAGCCGTTGACAAGAAATCCGCGAAGGCGAAGAATGCGGCGAAATTGATCGCCGAGTTTTACAAAGCGGCGCTGCCGATCATCGCAAAGAAGAAACCGGCGAATGGTTTCCTCATGCGCGGCATCGCGCACCAGCCGGCGATTCCGACGTTTGAAGAACGCTACCAACTGAAGCCCGCGTGCATCGCTGTGTATCCAATGTACAAGGGTCTCGCGCAACTCGTTGGCATGACGAAGCTCGAAGGGCCGCAGACCATCGCCGAGCAGTTCGAGCGCTACGTCGCCGAGTACGACAACTACGATTATTTTTTCATCCACTACAAGTACACGGACATGTACGGCGAAGACGGCAACTTCGAGGCGAAGAAAAAAGCCATCGAAGATTTCGACGACGCATTGCCAATCTTGCTCGCGAAAATGCCGGATGTGCTCGCGATCACCGGCGATCACTCGACGCCATGTGCGATGAAGGGCCACTCCTGGCACCCACAGCCGGTGCTGCTGCATTCGGAATTTTCCGGATCGGACAAACTGGATCGCTTCACGGAAACAGGCGCGAACCTCGGCTCGCTCGGCGTCTTCGACGCGAAGTTTCTCATCCGCCACATGCAGGCGAACGCGAAGATGTTTGATAAGTTTGGGGCGTGATCCACGACTCATGGCGGCACCGGATCTATTCCAAGAGTTGATGGGGCTGTGTGTTGCTCTCGCCGCACGCAAGATAGGCTACGCGGTCTGCGGCGGTTTGGCCTTGGCCGTTCACGGCTTTCCGCGAGCAACGAAAGATATCGACCTGCTGGTCGAGGAAAGTTCTCTGCGAGAGGTTTGCGAGGTCGCGCGAACCTGCGGCTTCACTTTGCGGGGCGCTGATTTGGAGTTCAAATCTGGTCAACGGATGGCCCGCCTCATCAAGCCGCTGCCGCCTGGCGAAGATTTTTTGATGTTGGATCTCTTGTTGGTTGAAAAAAACAATCGGCTGGCGTGGGAGACGCGTCAGGCCGTCGAAACTTCGAGCGGCCTCATTCACGTGGTGAGTTACGAAGGACTCAAGGCAATGAAGCGCCAACGCAACAGTCTCCAGGATCAAGCTGACATTCAAAGATTGGAGGACGCGCAAAATGGCCGTAGCAATGAACCCTGAAGCTGTTTCCCGCCGGTTGCTGACGGTCTCACAACTCTTGACGCTCTGTCATGGATTGGCCGGATCGCGCTGGCCGGATCGAATTTCAAAACTCGGGCCGCTGCGTCCAAACGATGACGAAGATTGGGGCGCGGAGGCAACTAGAGCGATGTTGCGCGAAACGCCTTCGCCGTACTGTGCCAATCCAACCAAACTATGAAGGCCGTCATCCTCGCCGCCGGCAAAGGCACGCGCATGAAGGAACTCACCAACGAGTTGCCCAAGCCTATGCTGCGCGTGCAGGGCAAACCAATCCTCGAACACATCATCGAAGGTTTGATCACCGCCGGGATCCGGGAAATCTGCATCATCACCGGCTGGCGCGCGGAAGTGATCGAAGATTACTTTGGCAGCGGAAAAAAATGGAACATTGTGATCTCGTACGCGCGGCAGGTGGTTCAAGACGGCACCGGCAAAGCGCCGGAGCTGGCCAAAGCTTTTGTTGGTCAGGAAAATTTTCTGCTGACCTACGGTGACATTCTCGTGAAGCCGGAGACGTATCAGCGAATGGTCCAGCGCTTCGGAGAAGGAAACTTCTCCGGACTCCTGACGGTGACGCACGGCGAGGACGTGACCAAAGGCGGGCTGAATTTTTTCGACGATCAATTTTGTTTGAGGCGACTGATCGAAAAACCGAGCGCGGCACAAGTGGAGCAACT
>JACPZS010000067.1 GCA_016195385.1 Verrucomicrobiota bacterium | reverse complement strand
TCGCCTCGCCCGGCTGGCTTTCCATCATCGGCACATGTTTGTGCGCGGCGGCGTTGAAAACCACTTCGGGCTTGAAGCGCCCGAAAAGGTATCGCATCCGCGCCACATCCAGAATGTCGGCGATGACCGGCTGGATCACGCTCGCGTGCCCCTGCTGGATCAACTCCTGTTCGATTTGGAATGCCTGCACCTCCGATTGCTCGACCAACAGGAGGTGACGCGGACCGAAGGACGCAATCTGCCGGCAAAGTTCGCTGCCGATGCTGCCGCCCGCGCCGGTGACCATCACGACACGCCCCTTGAGAATTGTCGCAATGTTTTGCGTGTCCAGTTTCACCGGCTCGCGTCCGAGCAAGTCCTGAATTTCCACCGGGCGCAATTGAGTGACCTTGAGCTGACCCGTGGCCAGTTGATCGAGCGACGGCACGGTTTCAAACTTGAGCCGGCTTCGTTGCAACACCTTTACGATTTCTCCGACTCGTCGGGCGGGCGCGCTGGGCATGGCGATAATCACCTCGTCCAGCTTGAAGTCGAATTTTGGATCCAGCAGCGTTTCCGGCGCGCCCACGACGGGAATGTCATGCACGCGCGATCCCCATTTGTGCTGGTCGTCGTCAAAAAAAATCGTCGGGTGCAATCCCAGGCCGCGCTTGCTCGAAAGTTCCCGCGCCAGGCTCGCGCCCGCGTCGCCCGCGCCAACAATGCCGACGCGGCGTACCAGATCAGGCGTGCCGCTCATCGGCGAAAAATAGCGTTCCCGCAACAGCCGCAGCGCCAGCCTCGCCGCCGCCAGCCCCGTGAATGAAAGATTGAAGTCCGAGAGGATTACACCACGCGGCGCGGCATACTCGGTGTTCGTCATGCGCAGCACCACATACATAACCACACTGGCGATGCTCATTGCGTAAAAAATCCGCAGCAAGTCCGGCACGCTGAAATAGCTCAACAGCCCGTCGAATTGCCGGAATGCATACAGTAAAATCAACTTCAGCACGACCACCCACAAAAAGATCAAACCGAAGTGAACCTTGTATTGTGGCCGCACGTTGAACTCGAACCGAAATTGGTAGGCGAGCCACAAACTGAGGATCAATCCCAGCGTGTAGAGGAAGAAAAGAATCGTGGTTCGGAAGGCAAACGACTGCTTCTTGAACAAATTCATCGGGCGGGACGATCCGCAAAATTCACTGCCAAATCAACGCTGAAAAGCACATCTTCAAATTGCGCGCCACACTTGCTCATTGATGTCGCAATGCCTCGATCGGATGCAAATCCGCCGCGCGAGACGCGGGGTAAAGTCCAAAGACAATGCCCACGCCCGCCGAAATGCCAAACGCCAGCACCAGTGATGTGAACGTGATGATCGTTTTCATTGCCGTCAGATGTGAAACCAGAAAAGGCGTCAACACCCCGAGCGCAACACCAATCAAGCCGCCGCCAATCGAGAGCACCATCGTCTCGACTAGAAACTGCGTGATGATGTCTTTCTTGCGGGCGCCCAGCGCGCGGCGGATGCCGATCTCGCGCGTCCGCTCCGTCACCGTCGCCAGCATGATGTTCATGATGCCGATGCCACCGACGAGCAGCGAAATCGCCGCGATGGAACCCAGCACGATGTTGAACATGCGTTTCGTTTGCGCTGCCTGCCGCAGAAGTTGCAGCGGCACGATCATCTCGAAATCTTTCTTTTCGTGGAAGCGCTGGAGGATCGCCAGGATCTGAAGGTTCGCGCTCTCCACCGCCTCGGTCTCCGTCAACTCGACGATGATTTGGTGCAACTGCACGCGCTCGGCCTCGAAGCTGCCGGGCGAGCGGCGGATGAGCGTTTCGCCGAAGCGGCTCTTGGCCGTCGAAAGCGGGATGTAAATGTTGCTGTTGATCGACTGGCCTTCGTTGCCGCCGCCGGCCTGGGGACGCCGCTGTTCCATCGTTTTCTCGCGGACGAGTCCGACGACTTGATAATAATCCGCGCCGACGCGCACTTCTTCGGTCAACGGATCTTGATAAGGAAACAATCGCTCCGCCAAATCCACCGTGAGCGCGCAGACGTTGTTCATGTGCGTCTCGTCGGTCTCGCTCAGAAAACGACCGCGCACGATGTCCATGCCGACAATTTCCGGATAAATCGGATGCGTGCCGATAATCTGGCTCGGAATGTTGTTCTGATTGAAGCGGACATTGTCGCGAATGATCCGCATCGGCAGCACACGCTTCACGCCGGGCACGGTCGTCTGGATGCTGGCGGCGTCCTTGTACGTCAGGCCGTACTCGACGGCGAAGCTGCGGCCGCTGCTGGAGGCTTTGTTGTCGTCCGGCGGTTTGAGGCTGCGGAGGATGATGTTGTTGCTGCCGAGTTTCTTGATTGCCTGCTGCGCCTCGAACGATGCGCCTTCGCCAATCGCAAGCATTGCGATGACCGAGCAGACGCCGAAGATCATGCCGAGCATCGTCAACGCCGAGCGCATCTTGTGCAGCAGGAGACTTTTCGTTCCCAACTGAACGATGCGAAAGATGGGCAGGGTTTGCATTTAGTTCACTGGAGTTTGAATCGCTTTTTTGGGCGGAATGATCAAACTCCACACGAAAATCTGGCTGGCAAAATACGCTCCCAACAATTCCGTCACCAGCAGAGGTAACGTGTGCCAAACTTTTCCAATGTAGTACCAGTCTGTACGGAAACTCACAATTAGAATGCCGACATAATGAAGAACCAGAGCCGCCACTACGAAATACCGACAAAAAGTTAAACGACGAAAAGCCAAGAGCACTGCGACAAGTGGCCAAAAAATAATACTGGCGAGTTCAAACAACTCAGTGTTGATGAGACTCAAAGGAGAAAGAATTGCCTGGAAAAAATAAGCTGTCCCGTGACCCGCTCCGGTTAAAGCTGCACTCAAATGCGCCAGTTTGTGATATAAAGCAGAAATTCCTACGACGATGGCGGCACCTTTGAGTACCTCGATCACATTGATTGAGCCAGGCCAATTCATTTCGCAGCGAGCCGATCTTTTCGCGCTTTGCCGCTTGGTGCTGCGAGTTTTTCGACTCGCTTCTCCACTACGCGCTGCCGCACCTCGCGCTCGATAACACCGTCCTTCATGTGAACGACACGGTGCGCGCGGTCGGCCACTTCGTCGCCGTGCGTGACGAGCACAAGCGTTTTGCCGCTCGCGTTGAGTTCGTCAAACAGGTCGAGAATTTCGACGCCGGTTTTGGAATCGAGATTGCCGGTCGGTTCATCCGTGCGCGCTCGTGTCCGGGGCGACTGCGCTCCCCAATCAGATGAGATGCCGAAAATCATGCCGAGCATCGTCAGCGCCGAGCGCATCTTGTGCAGCAGGAGACTTTTCGTCCCCAACTGAACGATGCGAAAGATGGGCAGGGTTTGCATGGCAACGGTTAAATGGTTGAGAGTTTTTCTGAATTACAGAAAACAGCTACCAACTGAAGACTCTCAAACGCTGGCGAGCATTGCACGGCAAAAGCAACAAAAAAGGAGTCGGATCACTCCGGCTCGTGTGTGTGAATCGGTTCGCGCGTCGGAGCAAGATCGACGCAGATCAAACCAGCTTGAGTTTTCCGTGACTCGCCGCTATTGAATCACCGATGAGCGTCGCCGAATTGCCGATCTTGATTGACCGCGAGAAGGTCGCGGAGTTCTGCCGCGCACGGGGCATCCGCAGGTTGAGCCTGTTCGGTTCGGTGTTGCGCGATGACTTCGATCCGGCGCGCAGCGACGTGGACGTGCTGGCGGAGTTCGAGCCAGACGCGCTGAAAGGAGTTGGTTTCCGTTACTTCGGTTACGGCGAAGAACTGTCCGCCATTCTTGGGCGCAAGGTGGATTTTTGTTCGCGCCTCAACAAATACATTGAAGCGGCTGTCCGCCGGGAAGCGATTCCGATTTATGAGCGCGCGTGATCCACGGGTCACGTTGCGGCAAATTCAAGACGCGGCGCAACGTGCGCGGACCATTTGCGCGGACAAGACTTTGGAAAAGCTGCTGGCAGACTGGCAAGCGACGGCCGCTTTGGAACGGTTTATCGAAATTGTGGGTGAAGGAGTAAAGCGACTGCCAATTGAGTTGCGGTCGCGGTATCCATCCGTGCCGTGGAAGGAAATCACGGGCACGCGCGATCACTTGAGCCACGGATATGATGACGTGGATTATCAGGTTTTGTGGGACGCAGTGCAGAAGGATTTGCCACGGTTGCTCGCCACGGTTGAGCAGATGCTGGCGGATTTGGAGAATCCACCACCGAAGTGAGCAGCATTGGCGAGCGCGCTTGTGTGCAGCAGGAGACTTTTCGCCCCCAACTGCACAATGCGAAAGATGGGCAGGGTTTGCATTGCAACGGTTAAATGCTCGCGAGCTTTTCTAAGTTACAGAAAACAGCTACCAACTGAAAACTCCCAAACGCTGGCGAGCACTGCACGGCCAAAGCAACAAAAAAGGAGCCGGATGACTCCGGCTCCCGTGGGTGAATCGGTTCAGTTTTGAAAACGCGCGCTGTTACGGCGCAATCTTCATGGCGGGGTCGCTCCACGGGCCGGGGCCGGCGGAGCCAATCGCCGCGACGCGGAACCAATACCGCGTGCCGCTGGTCATGCTGTTCACCGTTACGTTGCTGCGCGTGCAACTGCACACATGCGCCCAACCGTTGGTCGGGTCGGCGCTGCGCTGCACTTCGTAGCTCTTGGCGCCGCGCACCCGATCCCAGCCCAGGTCAATCGTGCCATCCTGATCGCTTGCCGTGGCCGAGAGGTTTTGTGCCTGCGACATCGGCCCGATGGGTGAGCGGGGTGATTTGAGACTCAGTCCCGCGCTTTGAATTTTCGCCTCGTCGCCGCGGCTGTCCTTTTGCACTCCGGCGGCGAGTGTGTTGGCGGCGGCATCGAACGTCACCACCGCGTTGTCACGAATCGTCAGTTTTTCCTGATACGTTTTGAGCGCCGCATCCGCGTCCTTGTTCGTGCTTTCGAGCGCGGCGGTGGCATCGCTCAGGTCGCTGGTTTCAGTGGTGAGATTCGGAAAGTTGGCGTTGCCCGTCATCTTCGCGGTGAACTGCTTTCCGAAGTCGATCCGCTCCAGGATCGATTGTTTTTGGAGCTCTAGTTTGTATTTTGGCATAAATTGCCTTTCTCGTTTGCTTACTTGCGAGGCCCCGGAGTCTCCCCTGTTTGAGCTTCCGATCTCGGCCTCAGGTGGTTATTAGCAGCACGGATGCCAAGGTGATTCAGCTCGCGCGACGTGAATCAATGCCGTTGGAAAACGAGTGCATGTCCGCGAAGAATTGACTGAAATTTCGCAACCCTTGATTCATTTTCGCCGGCCTTTGACAAACGTACGCGAGCCTTTGTCAAAATCTGGCGACGCATGATTAACTTTCCACGAAAATAAACTCACCCCTGCCGATCCTTGATCAAGGCTTTCAAAAAATGAGTCAAGACGCGCGGGATTCGATTTAGTTCCCGGCGAAAACCAGTCAATCCCCGGCGAAAATGAACCAAACGGACGGATGAAATTGATCCAAAAATGAGACACGTAAAATCATTTTCTGTCTCGATTTTGGACATTGCCGCCTGCGGGAGGGCGAACGTCCTCGCGAGCAGCCATGAAGCTACACTTTTCCGAGCCACTTGAAAACCGCAGCTTCGACCGTGGCCAACTGCGCTGGTGTCAACGCGCCAAGTCGTCGAATGGCTCGTGCCGTCGGATAAGTGGCGATGCTTTGCGCGATGAACGCACCATCCTTCAGAAAGGGAACCGGCAGCTTCACCTCCCAGAGCGAGCCGCGCAGCGCCGTGCTA
>JACPZS010000066.1 GCA_016195385.1 Verrucomicrobiota bacterium | reverse complement strand
CACCACGGCGAATCCTGCCAGCAACACGGGAGAAATTTTCCGGGGCTTGATCACGGCGGCGACTATTTCAAGCAGGGGAGTGGCGTCAAGGGCTACTTGCGCTGGAAGAAGCCAGAACTTCCTTTCGGCAACACGCGCAGAGTTTTTCCTGAATGGCGTCCCCGTGTTGACTCACGGCAAAATGTTACCGAAGGCGGAACTCATTGGAGCTTCGTTGCCTCACGATTCAGGTTACCCAACGCAGTGAAGAACTTCTTGAGTTTGACCTCAATGCTTTTCTTCAAGGCGAAGGGATCCAACCCCGCGTGTGTGGCCCGCAGTTTCACCTTCGTTGCCTCGGGAATGTCCGGACTGGCCAGCAGCCGCTGATAGGGCGTCTGCGGCGTCTTCTCATAGACCCGCTTGGTCTTGCCGTCCTGCTTCTCCCGCTTCACCAACTTGAACGTCGGCTTGAAGTGGTTCGTAAACTGACTCCATTCCCGGGCATACAGGTCGTTCATCAACCCCACCAGTTCGGGATGCCCGAAGCGGTCGTGCCCGAAGAGTTGCCGCACGTGCGTCCAGTTCTTCTGCTCGCAGTGCGCGTTGTCGTTCTTGCGATAGGCCCGGCTGCGCGTCCAGGGCAGTTTCCCCGCCCGCCCGGTCAGGTGCCGGTGCAAGTGCCCAGTTGAGGAACTCGCCGCCGTTGTCGGTGTGGAAGTCTGTCATCGCATACGGGACGGCTTGTTCCAGTGCCTTCAACTGCACGAGCACGGCGTCGGCGCTTTTGTTCCAGACGGCGCGGTTCTCGGTCCAGCCGCTGAAGAGCTCGGTAAACGTGAGGGGATTGACATAATCGCCCTCGGTGCTGTCGTCATAATGCGCGACGGTGTCGGCCTCGACGGAGCCGGAGCGCGTCGGCACGGCGTGCCGCGGGAGTGTGCCGGGGCGCGTGGCCGAGAGTCCCTTCTTGGGATGCTGCACGCGCGCCGAACGCAGGAGGCGGTCAATCTGCGCGGGGCTGATCTTCAGGAGTTTTTTCCTAAAAGCTTCGGGCAGCGGCGCTCGTGATGTTCGAGCCATTCGGGCAGCGGCGCCTGGAGCAACTTACTGCACAACTGGTCGCTCGCCAGCCAGACGGCCTTGAGCACTGGCAACACCAGGGCCGGATCGTAAATGAGTTGCGGGCCGGGGCGTTTGGGTGGTACCGTGCGTAGTGGGCGGTTCAAAAGCCGCAGAGCGGCTTTGCGATGATAACCGCAGGTGGCGCAAAACTCATCGAGGATGCGCGTCTTGTGCGGCCGACCGGCGCGCTGATAGCGGCCGTGGATGCGGGCCAGGGACTCGCGTTTGGCAGACAGACTCATGTGGGTAACCACGATCATGAGTCAACGTATCGTCAGACGCCCCGTCCAACTCCCCGCCCCGGTAACATTTAATTTGAGTCAACTCGGTCCCCCCGCGTTCTGGCGGAATTGGGATGGACAGTCGGCGAGCGCATTGTTAAAAGCCTCCCGCAATTCCACGACGCCTATGAAAGAACAACGCTGGCTGCGCATCATCCCGGTCGCTCTCATCATGTACACGATCTCGTACATTGACCGCACGAACATCTCGTTGGCGCTGGATCCAAAAATTTCGACCATGATGAAGGATCTTTTCATGGACGACAAAATGAAAGGCCACGCGGCTGGCATCTTTTTCCTTGGCTACGTTTTGTTGCAAATACCGGGAGGGTTCCTGGCCAATCATTGGAGCGCGAAAAAACTCGTCGGCATTCTGCTCGTCTTCTGGGGCATTTGCGCCGTGGGTTGCGGGCTGGTAAAGACCTTCAAGCAATTTGAAGTGATGCGGTTCATGCTCGGTGTTGCGGAAAGCGGCGTGTATCCCGCCACGCTCGTCTTGCTCGCCACCTGGTTTCCGCGGGCCGAACGCGCGCGCGCCAACGCCTACTTCAATCTCTGTATGCCACTGGCGGTGGCCGGTTCGGCACCGGTCACGTCATGGCTCCTGACAAGTTGGAATGGGTCAGTGTTCGCCAACTCCACCGGATGGGCAAATTGGCAGGCCACGTTGATCATTGAAGGAGCCTTGCCGTTTGTCTGGCTGCCCATCTGGCTCTGCTTCATCAGCGATCGTCCCAGCCAGGCCAAGTGGATTTCCGCCGAAGAGCGACAATTTCTCGAAACGACTCTGGCTCGCGAAACCAAAATCAGCGAAACGGTAAAGTCCGACCGCGCGTTCGATGGTTTCTTGAAGATTGCCTTTCCGGTCCTCCTCATGATGGTGATCTATTTTCTGCAAAACTGTGCCGCCTATGGCTGCAACACGTTTCTCACTTCCAGTTTTGATCGCGCGGGCCGGCCATTCACCGGACTGGAAAAAGGACTTCTCTTTGCGGTGCCCTACATTGTTACCGCCCTGATGATGGTGCTCAACTCCCGGCACTCCGACAAGACGCAGGAACGTCGCGGACACGTCGCGCTCTCCTACGGCATCAGCGGCTCGTGCCTGATCGCGAGCGTGCTGGTAAGCAGTTTCTCGTTCTGGCTTTCGTTTGCGTTTCTCTGCTTCGCGATTCCGGGGCCATTTGCCAGCCTTGCGCCATTTTGGGCCAACGTCGGTGAAACCATGCCGCGCGCCTACCTGGGTGTCATCATGGGATCGATCAACGCCGTCGGAAACCTTGGGGGCCACTATGGCAATGTCATCGCCGGCTGGCTCAAACAAACGACCGGTGGCAGCATCACTGCGTCATTCATTGCGCTCGGTTCCGGCTTGCTCATCGCCGCCGCGCTTTGTTTCCTCCTTCCCAAAGCTGCACGCGCGTCGTCGCTAACGGCAACTTGAAGTTACCGCTGCACCCGTGCTCCCGCGCCTTTCACGAGTGCCTCGACTTCTTTTAGCGACGCCATGGAAGTGTCGCCAGGCGTCGTCATTGCGAGCGCGCCGTGGGCCGCGCCGTAATCGACCGCTTTCTGCGGATCGCCAAAGGTCATCAGCCCGTAAATGAACCCCGACGCGAAACTGTCGCCGCCGCCCACGCGGTCGAGGATTTCGAGATCCTCACGGTCCGTCGCTTGATAGAAATTGCCCCCCGCCCAGGCGATGGCGCTCCAGTCATTGATCGTCGCGGACTTTACCGCGCGCAGCGTCGTCGCCGTGGCTTTGAAGTTCGGGAATTCTTTCACCGCTTTCTCGATCATTTTCTTAAACGCGGTCACATTGATGTGCGAAATGTTTTCGTCCACGCCTTCGACTTCGAAGCCGAGGCAGGCCGTGAAATCTTCCTCGTTGCCAATCATCACATCCACGTACTGCGCAATCTTGCGGTTGACCTCTTGCGCACGCTTTTGTCCTCCGATGGATTTCCAGAGCGAAGGACGATAATTCAAATCGTAGGAAACAATCGTGCCGTGTTTCTTCGCGGCTTGCACTGCTTCGATGACGAGTTCGGGTGTCGTGTCGGAAAGCGCGGCGAAGATGCCGCCGGTGTGGAGCCAGCGCACTCCCTGCTTGCCGAAAATGTCCTCCCAATCGAAATCGCCCGCTTTGAGTTGCGAAGCCGCCGTCAGTCCGCGATCCGGAATGCCAACCGCGCCGCGAATGCCGAAGCCGCGCTCGGTGAAATTCAAGCCGTTGCGCACGGTACGCCCAATGCCGTCATACGGCCGCCACTTGATGAACTGCGTATCGACGCCGCCCTGCAAAATGAAATCCTCGATCAAGCGGCCAACGTCGTTATCGGCGAACGCGGTGCAGACGGCCGTGCGCAAGCCGAAGCAGCGCCGCAGTCCGCGCGCGACGTTGTATTCGCCGCCGCCTTCCCACGCTTTGAATTCGCGCGCGGTGCGGACGCGACTTTCGCCGGGATCGAGGCGGAGCATGATTTCGCCGAGCGCGAGCATGTCGTATTTGCAGGCGCTGGCGGGCTTGATGTCTAAAACAGGCATAGAGTTAAGTTCGGTTGTTAATCTGCCAAAAGCGATTTGCGCATTTTTTTGACAAGTGGTGGGCACGACAGGACTTGAACCTGCACAGATTTCTCCACGGGATCCTAAGTCCCGCGCGTCTGCCAATTCCGCCACGTGCCCAACGCCTCGAATCGTCGCAAAGTGAACAAAAGTGTCAAGGAGTCTGCCGGAGACGACGCCCACGCGGTTAATCATCGTCATCGGCGCAGAAATCGGCGGCGCGGGACGTGATGCAAAGCGCGTTCCCCAAGTGCGCATCACGAAAAATTGCGCTGTTCATTTCGCGTGCGCGCGCTAGTTTTTGCTGCGATGAAGCCCGATGTTTTGAAACTCGTCCTGGCAATTCTTCTGAGTGTTCCTCGCATGGCCGGGGCGAAAATTTCTCCGGAACAGGCCGCGCAGTTGCCGCCGCCTGCAAGCCACACCGTCAATTTCCAATCCGAGATCAAGCCCATCCTCGAAGCCAGTTGCGTCAAGTGCCACGGGCGCGGCAAGGCGAAGGGCGGTTTCCAATTGGACACGCGAGAGACGTTCCTTAAGCCGGCGGACAGCGGCCCGGTGGCGGTCGTCGGCAAAAGCGCCGAGAGTTATCTCATCGAACTGGTCGCGGGCCTCGATCCGGACAACGTCATGCCGAAGAAAGGTTCCAAGCTGACGCCGACGCAGATCGGTTTGCTGCGCGCGTGGATCGACCAGGGCCTCAAGTGGGACGACGCGATCACGTTCGCCAAGCCCGCGCCCGTCAACCTCAAGCCACGTCGTCCTGAACTTCCGCCGGGGACGAAAGGAGTTTCGCATCCCGTGGATCGTTTTCTCCAGTCGTATTTTGCGGCGCACAATTTTTCTCCGGCGGCAGCCGTGGATGATCGAACCTTCGCGCGGCGAGTTTACCTTGATGTCATCGGCCTGCTCCCGCCGCCGGACGAATTGAAAAAATTCGCGAGTGATCGCCGCGCGGACAAACGCGACCGGCTCGTCAAACGTTTGCTCGGTGATAACCAGCGTTACGCCCAGCACTGGCTCACTTTTTGGAATGACGCCCTGCGCAACGATTACGCCGGCACCGGCTACATCGACGGCGGACGCAAGCAAATCACCGGCTGGCTTTACTCCGCGCTGGCGACGAACATGCCGTACGACCGCTTTGTCGCCGAGTTGATCAACCCCACGCGCGAGTCCGAAGGATTTTCCAAAGGCATCGTCTGGCGCGGAGTTGTGAACGCGAGCCAGACGCCGCCGCTCCAGGCAGCGCAAAACATCTCGCAGATTTTCATGGGCGTTAACCTCAAGTGTGCGTCCTGCCACGACAGTTTCATCAACGATTGGGCGCTCGCCGACGCCTACGGTCTCGCAAACATTTACGCCGACGAGCCGCTCGAAATGTTTCAGTGCGACAAGCCGACCGGCAAGAAGGCACCGACGCGTTTTATCTATTCCGAACTGGGAACTATCGCCGCCGATCTGCCGAAGACAAATCGACTGCAACGGCTCGCCGAAATTGTCTGCAACCGCCAGGACGGACGACTGGCGCGCACGATTGTCAATCGCCTTTGGGCGCGCTTCATGGGACGCGGCCTCATCGAACCCGTCGATGACATGGAACAACCGGCGTGGCAACCCGACTTGCTCGACTGGCTGGCGGAGGATCTCGCGGACCATCATTTCGATCTCAAGCGAACGATGGAACTGATTTTGACCGCGCGCGCCTATCAGTTGCCGTCCGTCAACCTCGACGAGCAACGGCACAAGGATTTTGTTTTCACCGGCCCGGCGATCCGGCGGCTGACGTCGGAACAGTTTCGCGACGCGCTCGGCTCACTGACCGATGTTTGGAACGAGAAAGGCGATGGCGAATTTGATTTTGCGGCGGGGACGGGTCGCGCGCGCGAATCCATGTTTGCGGCGAACCTGCGCCCGCAATGGATTTGGAATGACGCGAAAGCGTTCGACTCCGCGCCGACGGGCAGCGTTTATTTTCGGCGAACGATCAGACTTTCCGAACGCGCCAACGAAGCGTTTGCCGTCTGCACGGCGGACAATAAGTTCACGCTGTTTGTGAACGGAAACAAAGTGGGCGAAGGCGGCGATTGGGAACGTCCGCGATTGCTCGACTTGAAACCATTTCTGCTCAAAGGCGAAAACGTCATCGCCATCGAAGCGATCAACGACGGCGAGAAGCCGAGTCCCGCCGGGTTGCTGCTCTACGCGCGCGTGCGGCAAGGCGGAAAAGCTGGCGGCAGCGAACGCGTGATGGACTTCGCTTCCGATGCGAGCTGGCGCTGGACGAGCACGAAGAAGGACGGCTGGGAGCGTCCGAATTTTGATGACGCCGCTTGGCAAAGCGCCGTGGTGCTCGGCGAAGGCAAGCTCGCAAAATCGGATGGACGGCATCTGGCCGCTCGTTTCTCGCGCATCCTGTCCGGCCCGACGCAATACGGCAAAATCCGCGCGGCGTTGGTGAAGGCCGATCCAATGACCGTGGCGCTCGGGCGGCCGAATCGCGAGCAAGTCATCACGACGCGCGCCTCGGCGGCGACGACGCTGCAGGCGCTTGAACTGACGAACGGCTCGACGCTCGACATCCTGCTCAAACGCGGCGCGGAAAAATTGATCGCGAACAAAATTCCGAACGCGCCGCGTTTGATCGACGAGTTGTATCAACGCGCCCTCGGCCGCGCGCCCACGGGCGACGAAATGGCCGCCGCGCGTGAAATCATCGGTGAGCCGGCGAACAAAACCGGCGTCGAGGATTTGCTTTGGGCCGTGGCCATGTTGCCGGAGTTTCAACTGATTTATTGAGGAGACAACTATGAACACCAATCCAGCATTGAACCGCCGCGATTTTCTAAAGACCGCCAGCGCCGCGACGTTGTCCGCGCTCGCTGCGAATTATCCGCGCCGACTTTTCGCCGAAGATTCGCCCGACGAAAAAATCAAACCGACCGCCGACACGCTCATCGTGCTTTTCATGGGCGGCGGCATGGCGAGCACGGAGACGTTTGATCCGAAACGTTACGCGCCGTTCGAGCGCGGCATGAAGCCCGATCAATATCTCAGCACGTTCCCCACGATCGATACCGCCGTCGATCACATCAAAATTTCCCAGGGCCTCGAACGTCTCGCAAAGGTCATGGATCGCGGCGCGCTCATCCGCACGTACACGGCGGGAGATCTCGGCTTCATTCTCCACACGCGTCATCAATACCAATGGCACACGGGCTACGCGCCGCCGCAGACGGTTGCCGCGCCGCACATTGGCGCGAGTGTCGCGCGCACGCTGGGGCCGCGCGATCCAGCGATGCCCGCGTTCATCAACATCGGCCAGCGCTTCGATGTGGGCGAAGGCGAGGAATTGAAATCGTTTCACGCCGCCGGTTTTCTCGGCAGCGAATTCGGCCCGTTCAACATTCCCTATCCCGATCAAGCGGCGGATACCGTTCGCCCGCCGGCGGGCATGAGTCCGGGTCGTTTTCAGGATCGCAACAAATTTTACAAGAAACTCCTCGAAGCCAGTCCGGTCGGCCAAAACGGCAGCGCGTATCAAAAGGAATCGTTGCTGCGCTCGCTCGACAACGCGCATCGCCTGCTCAGTTCGCCGGCGGCGAAGGCTTTCGATCTTTCGCTCGAACCGAAGGAATCGATGGCCAAATACGTGCCGGAAGGATTCGATGCTGGCAAACTCGGTGCCTCGCTCAATCGCGATGGTTCGTATGAGAGCCAGACGATCGGGCGCTTCGGCCTGGGCTGTCTGCTCGCGCGGCGCTTGACCGAAGCCGGCGCGCGCTTCATCGAAGTCGGCACGGAATACATCCCGTTCCTCAACTGGGACACGCACGAGAACGGTCACACGAAACTTGAGAACATGAAAAAAATGATCGACGGCCCGGTGTCGCAACTCGTGCTCGATCTGGAAGAGCGTGGCTTGTTGAATCGCACGCTCATCGTGCTCGCGAGCGAATTCAGCCGCGACGCGCTCATCGAAGGCAAACCCGACAAGAAGGTAAAAGATCAAGTCGAGGTGCCAGACGTAATCAATGATTTGAAAAACTACGGAATGCACCGTCACTTCACCGACGCCGGCTCTGTGCTCCTCTTTGGCGGCGGCATCAAGAAAGGCCATCTCCACGGAGTGACGGCGGATGAACGTCCGTGCAAGACGCTCAAAGACCGCGTCGTGATTGAAGACCTGCACGCGACCATGTTTCACGCGCTGGGCATCTCGCCGAAACTCGCCTACGAAATTGAGCAACGACCGTTCTACGTGACGCGCGATGGACTCGGCAGACCGATCCGGGAATTGTTTGCGTGAGCCTGATCGCGGCAAAATTGGAATCAGCAGCAGCATGAAATCCAGAAAACACCGGCAGTCACGCGTGACGCAACTCGCGCTGAAGTCCGCCGACAAGCCGGCTCCGGCGAAGATGCGCCCGGCTCAGACAGAGTTGAATTCGCGCATCTTCTTGTTTCTCCCCGTCGCCGCCATCGCGATGCTGCTGGGCTGGTGGCTGTTTCGTTCCGGTTCGACAATCGAGCAACCACGGCAGGAAGCAGCGAAGAATGTTCCGTCGCCGGCGACTTCTTCCGGAGCAGCCACCAACTCGGATGCTTCAATCCGTAACGTGACCGCGAGGATGGCCGCCAACGCCGCGACCAATTTGAATCCCATCGCCGAAGCCAACCAGTTGATGCAATTGAAAAAATACGACGAAGCCATCGCGATTTACGAGCAGGCGGTGAGCCAGCACGGCGAGGACGAGGACATTCACTACAACCTCGGCATCGCGTACGCGCGGAAGGGAAACGTCGAAGCCGCGATCAAGCACTACGAGGAAGCCTTGCGGATCCTGCCCGACTACGCGGAGGCGCACAACAATCTCGGCAATCTGCTGGCGAGCCGGCGGCGATTCGACGAAGCGTCCGGGCATTTTCAAACGGCGCTCAAAATCTCGCCGGACTATGCCTCCGCGCACAATAACTTCGGCACGGCCCTGCGCCTGCAAGGAAAAACCAACGAAGCGCGCGAGCACTTCGCCGAAGCGGTGCGGTTGTCGCCGGAGTACGGCGAAGCGCACTTTAACTACGGCACCATTTTATTGAGCGCCGGACAGTATGAAGAGGCAGTCAAACAATTGTCCGAAGCCGTGCGGCTCAAACCGGATTTCAAGCCGGCGGAGGACGCGCTGGCCAGGGCGCGCGAACTTTGGATTCCCGGGCCAGTCAAACCCGGCGAATAAGCACGCGACGGCAATCCAACGAAACCAAAACACAACCACAATGGTTGTCACATGGCCGCGCCGTCGTGGCGCTGCCTGAGTTCCGCGCCAGGAACCGCGCAGCGCCGGGACGAAGGAGTTTCCCGATTTCAATCTTTTTATTATTTCGCGGCGGGCTTTTGCCATTGCGCGGATCGTGAGCGCGGTTAGCCTTTGTTCGCGCGTGCGTCGCGGCAACCAAGCGTGGCGCACCGATAATAGAAACATGCTGTCGCCGAGTTCCGAATTGAATGTGCCGCAAGCCCAGTTCCTGGGCGAATTGCACTTGTTGACGACGCAACTCGGCGCGCCCATCGAGCCAGTCAACGCCGCGGCATTTTCGGGCGTGAATTGCGCATCGTCGTTGCAGGATTTTCTAAGCTGCTACCGGCGTGAATGGCTGGAACCATTGGAATTCCCCGCGATTTACCGCGCGTTTGCCCATGCGCGCCACAACGAAGCGCGCGAACTCATCGCCTTTGATCAAGAGCTTGGCGCGCAAATGACGGCCAGCGATTTCACCCGTGCCAGCCGGCGCATCGGCGTCGCCCAGCTCAAGCGGCTGCGTCCCTTGCGCGATGCGCGGCTCGTGCAGCGTTATCTTTCGGCTGTTGAAGCCGGCCAGGCACACGGCTGGCACACGCTGGTTTTCGGAATCGGCCTGCATCTTTATTCGCTGCCGCTTCGGCAGGGGCTGATTGGCTACGCGCAACAAACGCTCGCCGGATT
>JACPZS010000023.1 GCA_016195385.1 Verrucomicrobiota bacterium | reverse complement strand
GAGCAGACGCAATCCATCCGTCCGCTGCGCCAGCCGGACCCGCGCGCCGCAGGCATACTGCCAGTGCGGCTCCGTGCGCCGCATGGACGGCACATACGCCGCCCGTGTGTGCTTGCGCGACCAGTGCGCCAGCAGCCCGCTGAAGGCCCACGCCGCCGCCACCTCGCCCGCGTCGCTCACCAGCGCGATGGCCCCGCCCGCGTCGGTAATCTTTCCCTGCGCGGCATCGTAGCCCGTGAGCCGCAACGTCAGTCCGGTGGACGGCTGGCGTTCGCCGGCGCGATGGACGCCGCCGAAGTTCAGCCGGTCCGGCCGGTTATTCTTGTCCGGGTAACCGAACTTGCGGATGAACGCCTCCACGCCCCGCTCCTGGTAGAAGCCGATGAACGCCATGCACCAGCACTCGGCTCCGGCGTCATCAGCGTGATGGCCGTGCCGGAATCCGCCCGCGCGAAGCTCGTCACCGAATGTTGCTTCACCTCCCAGCCGAGGAAGTCGGTTCCGCGACGCTGTTCTTGGGAATGCCCAGCTCGGCCTCCAGCGTGAACCCGCCGCACTGCGGCGCGAGACACGGTTTCAACGCGCCGTCGGAATCGAGCTGTTTGGAATCAATCCAGCCGAGCCGGTTAAATCGCCAAATCCACGGGCAAATCGCTAATGTCTCTGAGGCGCTTTCCGACAACCAATGTTGCCAAGTCCTTCGCTTGGTCGGAACGGCCTGAAGACGCCATTCCCGCCACTGCGGCCTGAAGTTCGCCCAAGACGATGTGATACACGCAATCCAAGTCGCTCGTCCCAAGAGCAAGTGATGCGATGCGTGAAGGCAGGGGCTCTGCCGTGATGGCGACAATGTGCGGCACGCGGCCCTTGCGATTTCTAATCAAGTTGAGCGCTTCGCTTCGGGCATTCTGTGCGCGGTCGCTGCGGAGCGTCCATTTGCAGGAAACGCTTGCATGGAGCAGGACGGTTTCATGCGCCACCTCCTTGCCCTTCAAACTTGTGCGAACGCCAAGGCGGTTCAGCTTTCGCAGCGGCGTCAGCCTGGCGACGGATTCATCCGCCACGTTCGCTGGCTTGTTCAGGCGCTCTTCCGGTTCGGGGTGGCGCAAGACAACCACATCTGGCGTGATTAGATAATCGGCACCCAGCGCCGCTGCCACGCTGGAGTCTGACTCAATCATCTCCATGAGCTTGGCCAGGTGCTCATACTGCTCGAAATTTGAAATCTCGACGGACTTGCTGGAGCGGCGGTCTCGAACTTCCCACTGGCCCGGCCTCAAGTACTCCAGTTTCGAAAACGTGGAACGGAGGTAATCCGCAATGTCAACCCGCTCAGACAGGCTCGCGTAACCAGGTGGCGGCGAATTCTTTCAAGCCCACTCGCCGATAGCTGCGGTTGCTCCGAACAAAATGCAGCGCGGCCTCAAATGTTGGAAAGGCAAACCGCTCCGTCTGGTTGGCGTGAATTGCTTTCTCCAAAGCGTGACGGTCGTAGTTTCTGAAAGCCACTACAGGCTGGCCGTTCGCACAGATGCACGCATCCACCGCCGTGTAGTCAGTGTCGATGATTTCGTGATAGCGGAGTTCCAATTCTGTCACGCCCCGATGTAAGGCTCCGACGTTGAGAACGTCAACTTAATTGTGCCAACTTAGCACACCTCTGAACAGGGCCGCTGGTAAGGTCGGCCAGTGCCAATCCGACGGAAATCTCAAACCGCGAAGAACATTGTCAGCGAGCGCATCCGCGAAGCTCGCAAGCGCCACAGCCCGCCCCTCACTCAAGACCAACTGGCTGGAAGAGTCGCCCGCGCCCGTGTGCAGCTAGACCGAACTGCCATCGCGAAAATTGAGAACGGCCAGAGAGGCGTTTTCGATTTCGAACTCAAAGCTTTGGCGACGGCGCTTGATGTGGACGCCAATTGGCTCCTTGCCGACGATGTCCAAGCAGCCATCTACCGCCGCAAGACCAGCGGAACTGGCGGAGAGGCCAAATGAACTTCCACACTGCGGCCTACCTCTGCCGGGCAACATCAAGAGCGAAGTCGGACGTTGCCAACAAAATGGTGAGCATGTTCCTTCATGCCTCAGTCGAAAACTAAACGCTTCTCTCGGCGTCAGCGTGACCGACCAAGGTTACACTGAGACCGTAGCAGCGACATTTGAGGACAAGTGTTGCTACTGTCAGGGACTGCTCGAAACCGACCGTGCCGCCGTGGAGCACCTTGACGGGATGAACCGCTTCCGGGTCGGCCTCCACATTCCTGGAAACGTCATCGTCGCCTGCAAGCGTTGCAATGGCGAGAAGCGCCGTGATGACCAATTGCGAGACTTGGTGCTGGCAGAGAGCGGGTGGGAGTCGTTCCTTTCGCATGACTCGACGCGTTGCGTGCCCACCTGCAACACATGCGCCTACTGGCGAACCCAACTTCCCGACGCGGGACAACGGTCAGAGAATCTCCGTCTGGCTCGGCAACGAATCATTGAGTTTCGGCGGTCGTATGCACGGCCACTGGCGTGGAGTCGAGAGGCCCAGCCCGTGCTCCAGGAGACACTGGAGACGATGTATCGAGAGTGTCAGGAGTTTGCCACTGTCCGTATCCGGGAATCTGTGGACGAACTCTTCAACCGCGTCAATGGGCACGCTTGCAGAAGCCCCCAGATGTGACTTAGGATTACGGCATGGCTGAAATGACCGTGCAATATCCGGATGACCTGCTGGTGACGAGCGGGATGCCGCGCACCGAAGTCGAGCGGGAGTTGAAGTTCCAACTGGCCGTTCGCCTGTTCGAGGTTGGGCGGCTCTCGCTGGGCAAGGCGGCTGAACTCGCCGGGTGGAACCGGCTTCTGTTTGCCGATGAATTGGGCCGCGCGAAGGTGCCGGTCGTGAATCTGGACGACGAGGAAACTCAAGCGGAACTGCGTGCGCTCCGAGGAAATCATCATCGCGGATAGCAGTCCGCTCATCGGGCTGGCGCGCATCGGACGGCTGGGGCTTCTGCCGCAACTGGCCAGGCGCATTGTGGTGCCACGAGCGGTGCATGTGGAGGTGACGGCTGCCAAGGCTGCCGCGCCGGGGGCTGCGGAAGTCGCGGCGCTACCCTGGCTTGAAGTGCTGGAGGCTGACCCGGCGGCGGTGGCTCCGTTGTTGATACTGGTCGGCAGAGGAGAGGCCGAAGCCATCGCGCTCGCACAGAGGGAATTATCCGCCGTTTTGCTCATGGACGACCTGCGCGCCCGCAAGCTCGCCGACCGGCTGGGCCTGCGACGGATGGGGACGGTGGCGTTACTCGGGCGTGCAAAACGTGAGGGACTGATTCCAAAGCTCAAACCTGCGCTTGATGCGCTCGTGGCAAACGAGATTTTCATTTCGCAACACCTCATGGATTCGGCGCTGCGCGAAGTGGGTGAGTGACTGGCGAGCCTGTGGGAATTCGTGTTTCCATGAATCGACTACACGCCATCGGTCATTACGTAACTCCCGGCAGACTTTCAAATCTCTTACCCGATTGCGAGCCAGCTTTTCATTCCAGTATTTCTTGTTGCTGTCTGGCTTTCGCCCGTGGTGAGGGCAGCCGTCCACAAACAGCGCAACACGTTCACGCCGGAAGACGAAGTCTGGCTCGCCAGGCCTTGATTCCGTAAGCGCGCAGGATTGAGGCGAGTTTCAATTCGGTGGCTTTGTTGCCCTTCGACCGGATTGCCGCCATCACTTGCGAGCGTTTCTTTTTGCTGAACACGTCGGCCACGCGAAACATTCAAGCAGTTTCACTGAGATTTTTCCACAAGAGGTTGGTGAGCGTGTATTTGTCCGGCGCGTCGGGGTCGAGGATGCTCGCGAGCTTCGGCCCGGCGGCGGGGAATTCCGGGAACTCGAACGCGCGCCCCGGCTTGAACCCGACGAGAAAGATGCGCTGGCGGTGCTGCGGCACGACGCTCTGCGCGTTGATGATTTTCCAATAGACCTGGTAGCCGAGCGCACCGGTGAGGGTGTCGTGGATGATTTTGAAGGTGCGGCCCTGGTCGTGCCGGACGAGGTGTTTCACGTTCTCCAGCACGAAGGCGGGCGGCTGGTGGTGGTCGAGAATGTCGGCGATGGAGAAGAAGAGGTTGCCCTGTTTCACGTCCTGAAAGCCGTGCTGGCGGCCGAGGCTGTTTTTCTTGGAGACGCCCGCGAGGCTGAAGGGCTGGCAGGGAAAGCCGCCGCACAGGATGTCGAACTGCGGGATGTCGGCCACGGCCACGGAATGGATGTCGCCGTGCGGGGTCTCGCCGAAGTTGGCGACGTAGGTCTGGCGGCTGAACTTGTCCCAGTCGCTGGAGAAGACGCACCGCGCGCCCGCCCGCTCGAAGGCGAGCCGGAACCCGCCGATGCCGCAGAACAGGTCGATGAAACGGAGGGGGTGTAGTGTCGAGCCTGTGGCTCGATTCGCTTCGGCCACAGGCCGACCGCTACAAACATCGGTGCGGTAGGGCGGCGGGTCTTCGTGGATTGTAGCAGCCGAGGTGACGAGGCTCTGATCTTTCCGCCGCGAAGGAGTTTGAGCCTCCTTACGTCGGCTACTACGAGGAGACAAGGGTAGCAGGCTGCTGCAAAACCCTTTTTGAGGGCACAAAACATGCAAAAACCCCAATGTTTTTGCTGGTCGCTTTTCTGAAACATGACTTTTTCAGCAACCTGGTAGAGGGAAATTCAGATACAAGAGGGTTTCCCGATCACGCGTCCACCCCTTTGCACAACTCGGCGGTGGAGAGGTCGAGCGCCTTGGCCAGCCGCGCCACGTTCTTGATGCCGGGATTCCTCAGCCCGCGCTCAATGCCGGAGATGTAGGTGGGGTCGAGACCAGCTTTCTCGGCAAGTTTCTCCTGCGTGAGTTTCTTCCGCTCGCGGGCGCGGCGGACGTTCAGTCCAAGCGCGGCAAGGATTCCGTTACGTTTCGGCATGACGGATAGTCCATGCGGAAACGTGGCGAAGGTCTATGGACGATCAGCCAGGTTGAGACGGGCAGGGAGGAAACCTATTTCAGCCAGCTGATTTTGATTTCCTTTTCCAACGCCTTGAACTCCGGGTCGCTGGTGACGAGCTCGCCGGCAACGGTCTGCCAAGCGTCGTCGGCGTCTTTGCGGCGTATGGTGTCTTGCACCTCGGCGTGGTTCAGTTCGGTCATGTGAACCGGCTGGTCGCGCAGGCCGACCTTTGAAACCAATTTTTCCCAATTGAAAACCGCTTTGCCTTCGGCCGTTTTTCACTCAACCGGTTGCGCGCAAGCGCAACCGCACCGTTTGCCCCCTTGATTCCAGCTTCGTCACCGGTATCATCGGTCAACCATGCTGAAATCGAAATTTGTGTCAGCCCTCAGCGAGGGCTTCTTGGTCGGTGCGGTTGGTTTGCTCGCGCTCGCGACGAATGCGGCCGAACCGGGCAACGCTTCCAAATCGGCCGGCCCGAAAGTCATGCCTGCGTCGAACGAAGCGGAACTGGCGATGAAGCGCTTCACGCTGCCGCCCGGCTTCAAGATCGAACTCTTTGCCGCCGAGCCGCATCTCGCCAATCCCGTCGCCTTCCATGTGGATGAGCACGGCCGTTTTTATGTCGTTGAGACGTTCCGGCTTGGCGCCGGCGTGCTGGACATCCGTGGACGTCGTGGCTGGCCGGGGCCGGAATTTATGAGCAGCGCGCCGCCCGAGCGCCTCGCCAATCTGGCGGATGAACTTCTCGATGCCGATCTCGCCAATCGCACGGCTGATGATCGTGTGGGAATGCTTAAAAAATATTTTGGCTCGAAGATTGGCACGCTCACCAACGAATCGGATCGCGTCCGCCTCATCGAAGATCGCGACGGCGACGGCAGGGCGGATCACGATTCGGTTTTCGCGGATGGATTTTCCAACATCGCCGATGGACTCGCCGCTGGCGTGCTGGCGCGCAAGGGCGAAGTTTTCTTCGCGAACATTCCCGACCTCTGGTCGCTGCGTGACACGAAGAACACGGGCACGGCGGATGTGCGCCGTTCGCTTTCGCATGGCTATGGCGTCCACATCGGTTTTCTCGGACACGATTCGCACGGCTTGCGGTTCGGGCCGGATGGTAAACTTTATTTTTCCATCGGCGATCGCGGCTCGGCTGTAAAAACGCGCGAAGGAAAAATCGTCGGCCATCCCGATTGCGGCTCGGTGTTCCGCTGTAATTCCGACGGTTCGGAGTTGGAGGAATTCGCTTACGGCCTGCGCAATCCGCAGGAGCTGACGTTCGATGACTTTGGCAATCTGTTCACCGGCGACAATAATTCCGACAGCGGCGACCAGGCGCGCTGGGTTTATCTCGTCGAAGGCGGCGACAGCGGCTGGCGCATCGGCTACCAATTCATGGAGTCGCCGTACACGCGCGGGCCGTTCAATGCCGAAAAAATCTGGTATCCGCAATTTGCCGGCCAGGCGGCCTACATCGTGCCGCCGATCACGAACATCGCCAATGGCCCGTCCGGCGTGACCTACTATCCGGGCACGGGCCTGCCGGACAATTGTCGCGGCAGTTTTTTCCTCGTCGATTTCAAGGGTGCGAACGCGAATAGCGGCGTCCACACGTTCAAGCTCGCGGCGCGCGGCGCGGGCTTCACGATGATCGACCATTCGCAATTTGCCTGGAACATTCTTGCGACGGACGCGGACTTCGGAGTGGACGGCGGGCTTTACATTTCCGACTGGGTCGCAGGCTGGAACATGACCGGCAAGGGCCGCATCTATCGCGTCTTCGAGCCAAACAGCGCGAGCGCCGCGGTCGTCAAGGAAACGAAAAAGATCCGCGCCGAAGGTATGGAGAAACGCTCGACGAAAGAACTCGTGACGTTGCTCGCGCATCGCGACCAGCGCGTGCGGCTCGAAGCACAATTTGAACTGGCCGACCGTGGCGTGGCGAGCCTCAAGCCGCTGGCCGCGGTCGCGAAGGCGAACGCGAACCAACTCGCCCGGTTGCACGCGATCTGGGCGCTGGGGCAAATCCAGCAGGCAAAATTCCGCTCGCAAAATTCTCCCGGCGAAATTTCGGAACCGATGAAGCCGTTGCTGCCACTGCTTGCAGATGGCGATGGGGAAGTGCGCGCGCAGGCCGCGAAAGTTTTGGGCGACGCCCGTTGCCGCGTTGCGTTCGATGGACTGGTGAAACAGTTGCGCGATGCCAGCCCGCGCGTCCGCTTCTTCGCGGCGCAAGGCCTCAGCAAGCTGGGCCGCTCGGAAGGCAACGCGCCCGTGTTGGCGATGCTGCGCGAGAATGCGGATCAAGATCCGTTTCTGCGGCACGCGGGCGTGATGGCGTTGAGCGGCATCGGTGACGTGGATGCCTTGCTTCGAGCCGCGAAAGATGATTCCGCCGCCGTGCGGATGGGCGTGTTGCTCACGCTGCGCCGGCTCGGCCGTCCGGAAGTCGCGCAGTTCGTGAATGACGACGAGCCGCTGGTCGTGCTTGAGGCCGCGCGTGCGATAAACGACGAGCCGATCAACGCCGCGATGCCGGAATTGGCGGCGCTGTTGGACGACGTTCCCGCGCTCACGAAATTAAAGCCGGAAATTCAGGAGCCATTGCTGCGCCGCGTGCTGAACGCCAATTTTCGTCTGGGCCGTTCGGAAAATGCCAAGGCGCTCGCGCAATTCGCCTCGCGTGGCGACGCGCCGGAATTTTTCCGCGCCGAAGCGCTGCGCAAGCTGGGCGAATGGCCCAAGCCTTCCGGCCGCGATCACATCGTCGGTGTCTGGCGTCCGCTCGTGAACGCGTCGCGGGATCCATTTCTGCCCGCCAGCGCGTTGCGTCCGCTGGCGACGGATCTTTTGAAGACGGCGCCGGACCCGGTGCGCATCGCCGCCGCGCGCGCGGTGGGGCAACTGGGACTGATTGCGGAATCGTCGGCGCTCGTGCAAATCGTCGCGAACGCGCAACTAGCGCCCGCACCGCGGATCGAGGCTCTGAAAAGCCTCGCGGCATTGAAATCAGATCGTTTGAACGAAGCACTCAAGTTTGCGCAATCCGCCGGCAACGAATCCCTTCGCAAGGAAGCCACGCGCTTGCAGGCACAGACCAAATCCAGCGGCGCGCTGGCCAGCCTCAACGCCGCGCTTGAAAAAGGTTCTCTCGGCGAACAGCAGGCAGCACTCGCGGCGCTGGGTGAAATGGACGGCTTGGCGGCGGATGAAATTCTCGCGCGCTGGCTGGACAGGCTGGAAAGCGGCGAACTGCCCAAGGAGCTGCAACTGGATTTGCTCGAAGCGGCGGCGAAGCGAACATCGCCGTCGCTCAAGGAAAAGCTGCAGGATTACCGCGACAATTTGCCGAAGGACGATTCTTTCGCCGGCTTTCGCGAAACGCTCTACGGCGGCAGCGCGGCGGAAGGAAAAAAGATTGTGTTCGAGCGCGCCGAGGCCGCGTGCATCAAGTGCCACAAAGTCGGCGGCGAAGGCGGTGAAGTGGGGCCGGAGTTGACCGGCATTGGCTCACGCCAGACGCGCGAGTACCTGCTTGAATCCAT